>JAFYET010000122.1 GCA_017544125.1 Ruminococcus sp.
ATTTTTATCAAGTCCTTTCGGTTAAAATATGTTCTTATGTAAACCACAAGAGGCAAGAGGCACCCGTCCTCTCACCTCTTAAAATGATCAGTATTTATCGTCCTCGTCGTCTAAGTCGATAGTGATGTCCTCATCGTCCGAGCCGAAGTCCTCATCGTCGGGGTAAACAAAGCTGGTTCCCGGCTTCGGCGGGGGTGCGGGCTCGTCATCGTCGTCGGGGTAATCAAACTTCGATGCGGGCCTTGCAGGTGCGGGCTCATCATCGTCGTCGGGGTAGTCAAACTTCGATGCGGGCTTTGCGGGAGCAGGCTCGTCATCATCGTCGGGGTAGTCAAACTTCGATGCTGGCTTAGCCGGTGCAGGTTCATCATCGTCATCAGGATAATCAAACTTCGATGCGCTGCCCGTGTCCTCCTCGTCATCATCGGGGTATGCGAACTTGGATATTGTCGATGCGTGAACAGGTGCCTCCATGTCGCCGTCATCGTAATCGAACTTGCTCCTTGAAGGTGCTGTGTAGTCCGAAACGCCTTCGCTTGCGCCCTCTGAGAGCTTGAAGCGTGCGATCATGTTCTTGAGCACCAGTGACTGACCTGAAAGCTCCTCAGAAGCCGATGCAATGCCAACAGCTGCTGCTGTGTTGTTTGCAACAACGGCGCTTATCTGGTCAACGCCCGTGTTTATCTGAACTATTGCCTCAGCCTGTGCTTCCGATGCGTCTGTGATGTTCTTGACAAGACCCTTGATGTTGTCAGAGCCTATAACTATCTCTTCAAGCGACTTTGCCGTTTCCTTGGCTATCTCAGAACCACGGTCAACCGCATTGGTCGAGTTTTCAATAAGCTGTGATGTCTGCTTTGCAGCCTCTGCCGAGCGTGAAGCAAGCCGCCTTACCTCGTCCGCTACGACACCGAAGCCCTTTGAGCCCTCTCTTGCCGCCTCAACAGCTGCGTTGAGGGCGAGAATGTTAGTCTGGAAGGATATCTCGTCAATTACCTTGATTATCTTCGAGATCTCCTCGGTGGCTTCTGTTATCTGCTCCATAGCCGAGAGCATATTCGTCATATCGTCGTTGCAGTTGTTGATAGCTGCGGTGTTCTCCGATACGATGTTGTAAGCGTTCTTAGCGTCGTCTGAGTTCTGCCTTATCTGCTTTGATACGCCTGTAAGCGTTGCCGACAGCTCCTCTACCGAGCTTGCCTGCCTGGTCGAGCCCTGCGAGAGCACCTGTGCCGAATCAGATACGGAGGAAGCCCCCGTGTTTACCTGCTCGGCTGCGGTGTTTATTGATACGAAGGTCTCTGAAAGAGCCTCTAAGATGTAGTTGAATGTGTTCTTTATCTTTACAAAGTCGCCCTTGAAGTTGCCCTCCATGCGGTGGCTCAGGTTGCCCTCGGATATCTGGGTCAGCTCGGCGGTTATCAGCGATATGTACTGCCTCAGAGAGAGGATAGTCTCTTCAAGCGAGTTTGTAAGTATTCCCAGCTCGTCCTTTGAATCCCATACATCAACAGGCTCTGAAAGGTTGCCCTGTGCCAGCTTTCTGATACGGTCGGTGGTGGAAACTATGGGCTTTGAGATGTTTCTTGAGAAGAACAGCGCAACTACCAGCGTTCCTGCAATAAGCACGACCGCCGTTACTATGATTATGATGTAGGTCGAGGCCTCTATGCCCATGAAAACATCTGTGGTGGTGTAGCAGATAACTGCGGCATCAATGTTTTTGAGAGAGTTGGCAGCGGCTATCCTCTGCTTGCCCTCGAGCTTGCAGCTTGCAGCACCGTCTGATTCAAGTGAAGAGCTGTAAGCATCAACAAATTCCTTCAGCCCGTCATCAGCGCTTATGTCTGTTCCTATGGATATCACCGAGTCTTTTGAAGCAAGCATTACCTTGTTGCTCTCGCTGCCTACTACTACGATGTCAGTCTTTGACTTTTCTGAAACGTCGTTTATGTCCTTTAGTATATCATCAAGGCAGGCTACAACTGCTATTCTGTCGCTCGATGTGTTATCTACCTTGCCCACGCCGCATACATAGCCTATATAATACTTGCCCTCATACTCAACAAGACCTGTGTTGCAGCAGTAGCAGGAAACGCTCAGCGCCCTTCTCAGCGTCGCATCGTCAATTACCTTCATGACTATCGCCTCAGAGTTCGGGTCAACAGTCCCCGCTGCGCTGTAAACGCCCACGCCCACAAATATCTCCTTGTCAAACATGGGCTTTATCTCGGCAGGGGTGGTCTGCTCAGATATCCTTGCAGCCACCTTTGACACCGCTAGGTTGTAGCTGTCGATGGATTTGTCAACGCTTCTCGACACGTCAAACGATACCGCAGGCACAAAGCTCTCAACAGCACTCGTGCCCGATGCCTGAACGTATATCATAAATATCAGTATTATAATAAAGCTGGTCACAACAGTAACGCCCAGCATAGTTATTAGTATCTTAGAACGGATAGATTTCACAGCTATTACCTCCATATGAAAATATTTACCCACATTGATTATATCACAATTGCACAAATATTTCAAGCCCTTTTCTATTATTTTTCTGTAATTGCACAAGTTATAGGCGAATATAATGTATAATATAACGAAAATATTAACTACCCTGTACGGCTTATGCACAATTCACAGCGTATTATTGATTATTGATAACCGTTTTGCTGGGGAAAGGGAGGTATGTTATGTTTTTAACATTCAGGATAAATAAGCTGCCGCTTGTCATAATGTCAGCAGCGGCGATAATCATCGGGCTTGTATTGCTTATCTGCTCGCGGCTTTCAGGCGCTGATGAGGAGGGTGAGCTTAGGGTGCCTGTAATAATGTATCACAGCATATCCCGTGATGAGAAAAGGCTCGGCGAGTATGTAGTAAGCCCCCAGGTCTTTGAGGAGGATATCATATGGCTCTCGCAGCACGGCTACACGGGCATAACGGTCAATGACCTGATAATGCACCTGCGCTACGGCACAAAGCTGCCCGACAAGCCTGTTATCATCACCCTCGATGACGGGCACTTAAACGCCCTTACCCGAGCCCTGCCGATAATAAAAAAGCACGGCTTTAAAATGACCGTATCCTGCGTTGCGAGCTGGTGCTTTGCCGCAGGGGAGGAGGCAAGCCCCGATGAGAACTTCTCTTACCTTGATGCCAAGGATATAAAAAAGCTGCGTGAGTCGGGGCTTGTGGAGATAGCCTGCCACACCTTTGATATGCACGCCCTTGACGAGCGGCGTGGCGTGCTTAGAATGGCGGGGGAGAGATATGAGCAGTACCGCTCACACCTGCTTGGCGATATATTCAAAGCACAGCGCTATTTCAGAGAGTCGTGCGGCTTTGAGCCTAATGTTTTCACCTACCCCTACGGTCTTTGCAGCGGCGACACAGCGCAGATAGTTAAGAGCGCAGGCTTTGCAGCCACCCTCGGCTGCGAGGAGGGGATAAATGTCATCAAAGACGAAAGCTCCCTCTACGGTCTTAAACGCTTAAACCGCCCCTACGGCGAGACGAGCGAGGAATTCTTTACCGCCCGTGGCATAGCTTGACAATAGGGCAAAAAGCGTGATATAATATCAATGCATAATGCAGAATCAAGGTATGCGGCGCAAGCCGCACCGCAACTGTTAACTGTTCACTGATAAATGGGGGCTCATCTATGGATATCCGTTTCAGAAAAGCAGAGCTTAACGATGCGCAGCTGCTTATTGATATTTATGATGCAGCCTTTTACGGAGACTATGTAAAATACGGCGAGTGCCCGGCTTTTGGCAAGACTTTGGAAATGATGCAGCGCTCTATTGCCGAATACCCGAAATTCCTGATACTGTGCGGCCAAACGCCTGTCGGGTGTGTTTCATGTAAACAGCTGCGGCAGGGTGAGTATGAGGTCGGGTGCCTGTGCGTGATACCGGAATATCAGGGCAAAGGCATCGGAACGGCGGCGTTTTCCTTTGTTAAGTCGTATTACACCGACTGGCGCAGCTTTACGCTGGTAACGCCGGCGGATAAAAGCGAGAATGTCTCATTCTACACGAAAAAATGCGGATTTGATATACAGTCATACGAAATGGACGGAAATGTCAAGGTCGCCAGATTTGTTCTGGAAAGATAAATGCAGTTATTCAGTGCTCTTACAGCAAGCCTTTAATGACAAGGGTGTAAGGGTCTTAAAACACATCTCCGCAGGAGATACCTTAACTGATAACTCTTAACTAAATTTGAAAGCGAGGGCTTGTTATGAGCGAGGGAAATACAAACTGGGGGCAGAGCGTGGCAGGTGTCGTCATAAAGGACGGCAAGGTGCTGCTCGCAAGGCATACCTACGGCAACGGCAAGGGTATGCTCATTATCCCGGGGGGATATGTTCAGTACGGCGAGAGCCCTCAGGAAGCGCTCAGGCGTGAATATATGGAAGAAACAGGCATCAGGGTAGAGCCTGTGAGCCTGATAGGTGTAAGGTTCAATGCCAAGGACTGGTATATGGTGTTTCTCGCTGAGTATGTATCAGGAGAGGCCGTGTCAGACGGTGATGAGAACAGCGAGGTGCTGTGGCTCTCTCCCTCTGATGCCATTTCAAGAGAGGACGTGCCTGACCTTACCAAGAAGATGATAGAAAGTGCGACCGCAAACAGCAAAGGGCTAATGCCGACACAGTTTGTCAGCCGCAGCAGCACACCGAGCACGCTTTACAGCGTGAGATGACTAAAAAGACTCCGGAGGTTTAAAATATGACAAGAGAACAGTTCAGAGCCCTGTGTGCGAAGCGTTTTGTGATACTTGACGGGGCTACCGGCTCTAATCTTCAAAAGGCTGGTATGCCCGTGGGCGTATGCCCCGAGCAGTGGGTGCTCGAACACCCCCAGGCGCTAATAGATTTGCAAAGGGCTTTCATCGACGCAGGCGCAGATATAGTCTATGCGCCTACATTTACTGCAAATCGCATCAAGCTCGCAGAATACGGGCTTGAAGATAAGCTCAGTGAGATGAACACCGCCCTTGTAAAGCTCTCAAAGCAGGCGGCTGACGGCAAGGCACTTGTCGCAGGCGATATAACCATGACGGGCAGACAGCTCTTTCCCCTTGGTGACTTGCAGTTTGAAGAGCTTGTCGAGGTCTATAAAGAGCAGGTGAGGGTCATAGCCGAGGCGGGCGCTGACCTGATAATAGTCGAGACTATGATGAGCCTTCAGGAGACAAGGGCGGCTGTCCTTGCCGTGCGTGAGGTGTGTGACCTGCCCATAATGGCTACCCTTACCTTTGAGACTGACGGCAGAACTCTTTTCGGAACGCCGCCCGAGTGCGTGCCTACTGTGCTTCAGGGGCTGGGTGCCGATGCTGTTGGTATAAACTGCGGCGCAGGCCCTGATAAGATGAAAGATATAGTTCAGACGCTGATAGAGTATTCTGATATACCCGTGATAGTCAAGGCGAACGCCGGTCTGCCCGAGCTTGAAAACGGGCAGACGGTCTATAAAATGACCCCCGATGAGTTTGCGCAGTATTCATCAGAGCTTGCAGCAATGGGTGCAAGTATAATAGGCGGCTGCTGCGGCACTACCCCCGACCATATAAGGGCGTTGAAATCAGCCCTTGACAAGACCGAAAGAAAGATAGTCAAGCGTGCGGGGCAGCGTGTCATTTGCTCTGAGCGAAAGGCTGTAAAGATTATGCCCGGCGAGCGCTTCCTCGTTATAGGCGAGAGGATAAACCCCACCGGCAAGAAAGCCCTGCAAGCCGAGCTTAAAGAGGGCAAGCTCGATATAGTAAGAAAGTTTGCCAGAGAGCAGGCAAAGGCAGGCGCATCTATCCTCGATGTAAACTGCGGCATGGGCAATATCGATGAAAAGCAGACGATGATAAACGTGATAAACGAGCTTTCATCTGTGACCGACCTGCCGCTGTGTATAGATTCAAGCTACCCCGAGGTCATCGAGGCGGCGCTGCGTATCTACCCCGGGCGTGCGCTTATAAACTCGATAAACTACGAGGCCGCAAAATTTGAGCCTATGCTAAAAACTGCAAAGAAATACGGCGCTATGTTCATATTCCTGCCGATAGACGATGTGGGCATACCCAAGACGCTGGAGCTTAAACACAGCATAGTCGATGAGGCGATAGACCGTGCCCTTGCCTGCGGCTTTAAAGAGACGGATATAGTTGTAGATGCGCTGGTCGGCACTGTGGGCGCTGATAAGAACGCCGCAAGAAACTGCTTTGCCACCTTTGAGCATTGCAGGCAGAAGGGGCTTGCTACCGTGTGCGGGCTTTCAAATATCTCCTTCGGCCTGCCCGAGAGGAGCTTTGTGAATACCGCATTTCTTGCTATGAGCATAGCTTCGGGGCTTACTATGGCTATTGCCAACCCCTCGCAGGATCTTCTGATGAACACCGCCGCCGCTGCCGATATGCTCATGAACCGTGAGGGCAGCGATATAAGATATATCGAGCGTATAAGCTACTATACCGAAAAGCTCGCAAACGAGCCCACCGCCGCCCCCCAGGCATCAGCCCCCAAGGCAGCCGCCCCGAGCGAGCAGAAGGATAAAAACGAAGACGACCCCATATTCGCAGCCGTTATGAACGGCGAGAAGGACAGCATAGTCCCCCTCACAAAAGAGCGTGTCGAGGGCGGCACAGCCCCCTCGCAGATAATCAATGACCTGCTTATCCCCGCAATAAATAAGGTGGGCAAGCTCTTTGAGCAGAAGCGCTACTTCCTGCCGCAGCTGATAGCCTCGGCAAACGCTATGGAGCAGTCGATAGCCTACCTCGAGCCTATGCTCGTATCCTCCGGGCAGGACGATGATGCACCCGTTATCGTGATAGCTACCGTCGAGGGCGACGTTCACGATATAGGCAAGAACCTGGTAGCCCTTATGCTCAAAAACTACGGCTATAAGGTCATAGACCTGGGCAAGAATGTTGAGAGTACCGAAATAGTCGATACAGCCATAAAGGAAAACGCCGCAGTTATTGCACTTTCGGCACTTATGACCACCACTATGATGAATATGAAGACGGTCATAGAGCTTGCAAGGGAAAAGGGCTGTACCTCAAAGATAATAGTCGGCGGTGCTGCCGTTACCGAGGGCTTCGCCGAGGAGATAGGCGCAGACGGCTACTCTTCCGATGCTGCCGATTGCGTAAGGCTCGTCGAGCGGCTGCTTGAAAAATGATATAAACTACAACACCTCCCGCAGTTTATTCTGTGGGAGGCGCTTTTTGTACAATATTACGTACACTTATTCTTTCGGCGGCTTGTATGC
>JAFYET010000123.1 GCA_017544125.1 Ruminococcus sp.
AGCCCCACGAACTTCTCGGGATACTCGATAAGACCTACAGTCATCTTGCTGTAGAAGCTGTCACGTATTGTTGAGAACATAGGATAGAGCTGGAATGCAGCGTAGACAACAAAGAAAGGTATGATAAAGAAATAGCCCCATTTAGCGTAGCTTATGGATTTATGTTTATTTGATGACGCCATATACTCACCCTGCTATACAACTATAGCAAATTTCCTTTCATAGAGTAAAGAATTTAAGAATACGGGATGGCGGTTGCGCCACCCCGTACTCCAAAATTTCAATTCACAGTAAAGCCTTATTCCTAAGAATTAAGCCTTCTTGAGGTTCGGGTACTTCTCAAGAGCAGACTTGTAGAAGTTGTCCATAGCTGTATCCTTGTCAGCTGTACCATTGAAGTAGTCATGGAATGCTGTCTGGAATGCCTCGTTAAGACCCTGGTCATAAGGAGTTGTCTTATCCATCTTGATGTTGGGAGCAGCTGCTGCGAAGAGCTTAACGTGGTTCTGACCGCCAAGGAATGCAGAGCCGTATGTAGCGTCATCAGCGATCTCCTGCATAGCAGACTTGTTGTTTGTATAGTCAAGAGTATCAAGTGTGAGCTGCTTAGCTATAGCCTTGTCGCAAGTCATCTTCTTCATGATGTCAGCAACTGTGTCAGCGTTATCTGTACCTGCTGCTGCGCAGAGCCATGTGCCGCCCCAGAAGAATGCTGCAGGACCTTCGCAAACTGCATACTGACCATAGAGACCGTTACCAACTTCCTGCTTGCCGCCGTCCTTCTCAGACTTCTCGAGAGAGTTGCCAGCGAGTGTGAAGTTGATGCCCCATGTGGAGTAGAAGAAGCCGAATACCTTACCAGCAGGGCCCTGGTCAGCAGACCAAGCGTCAGCCCAGAGAGTTGTCTTGTTGTTGTAGCCCTTGTCTGTGTAATTCTTAGTCTGGTCAACCCACTTCATGAGCTGATCGTCAACCTGGATAGTGTTGTCGCCGTCTACCCAAGGCTTGGAAACGTTGTTGGAGAATACACGGTAGCTGTCATCGAAGCCGGAGAGCATCTTGTAGCCCTTAGCGTTCATCTTCTCAGCTACTGCATCGAACTTATCCCAATCAGCGAGCTCAGCCTGTACTGCATCGGGATCGTCGTTGCCGAGAACTTCCTTAGCGATATCTCTTCTGTAAGCGAAGAGGCCGGGAGTTGCCTGCCAGGAAACTGCACGGAGTGTGCCGTCTGTAGCTGTAGCAACCTGCTTTGTATAGTCATACATTTCCTTTGTATCGTCATCTGTGATGCCGATGTCCTTAAGAGGAGTTGTGAAACCGCTGTTTACATACTTAAGAGCGTAGTCAGCCTCGATGAGGAACATATCGATCTTGTCATCAGACTCGGACTGTGCCTTAAGAGCTGTATCGAGCTTATCCTGATAGTTGTTGTTTGTGTTCTCGTTAACTACCCAAACGACCTTCTTGCCGTCCTTGAGGAAGTCATCGCCTGTACCTGTCTTCTCGTTCTTTGCTGTGTCGTAACCGGACTTCTCAGCGTCATACTCAGGATAGTATCTTCTGAACAGACCCTGGAACTCTGTGTTCCATACATAGATCTTGATAGTGTTCTTGGACTCGTCAGAACCCTGTGTCTTCTGCTCAACGGGAGCAACGTCTGCACCTGCTGTGCTGCTGTTGTCATCGCCGCAAGCGGTGAACATGGAACCTGCCATTGCGAGGCACATTGTGCCGCAAAGAACTCTCTTAAGCTTTGTCATAATAAATTTCCTCCTTAAATTTGCATTTGTTTTTATATCTCCGGGTGTTTCCCGAAAACCTAATGCCTTAATTTATCTTCCCGACCGACTCACCTTTTACAAGGCTACCGCCGATCGTTATGACCTCATGGAATGTCGTCTGCGGCTCTTCTATCAGAGCCACAAGCTTTCTTGCCGCCGCTACGCCGATCTTCTCGGTATCCTGAGCGTAGGTCGTCAGCTTCGGGGATACGAGCGTTGCATACGCTATCCCGTCATACCCGACCACCGAAACGTCCTTCCCGATGATCAGCCCCATATCCTTTATGGCGTTATATCCGCCTATCGCCGAGTAATCATCCGGCATGAATATGCAGGTCGGTCTGTCGCTGCCCTCAAGCAGCTGTCTTGTATATTTATATGTAAGCTCGGGGTTGTGATACTCAGCTGTTATTATCCAGTCGCTCTTTATCTCAAGCCCCTTGCTGCTCATCGACTGTAAAAAGCCCTTGAGCCTCTTTTCGGCTACTGCCGATCTGTTGCCCTGGATGTAGGCTATCTTCTTGTGCCCCATCGAGTAAGTGTAATCCACAAGCTCCTCAATGCCCTGTTCATTATTAGAAAGAACAGATGAGCGCATCTCAAATGTGTGGTCTATCGTCACCACCGGTATGTCACCGTTTATGACCTCATACACATCTGACGAGGAGAAATCCGTGCAGGCGATTATCACGCCGTCAACGTTTCTGTACTTGCAGTGCTCATATGTGGTCATTTTTCTTGACCCCATATCTCTGTTGATAAAGGTTATATCATAGCCTGCGCCCTCAGCCTCTATCTTGAAGCTGTTGAGAAGCCTTGCGAAGAATTCGTGAGTAAGACCGCTGCCCGCTTCGTCGAGGAACATAACACCTAAGTTATATGTCCTGTTGGTCTTGAGTGCTCTCGCCTGCGAGTTGGGAAAATAGCCCATTTCCTTCGCAGCCTTGATGAGCCTCTCCTTCGTAGCCTCGCTCACATCTTTATGACCGTTGAGCGCCTTGCTGACAGTTGCCACCGACACGCCGCAGCGAACCGATATATCTTTCAGAGAAACCATATTGTCCGTTCGCTCCTTTTGTATTAAGTTAACGTTTTCGATAGCGCTTTCATCGCATCGCCTCAGGTCTTTTCGCTAAATAAAAATATACATTATTCCGAGGATAATTGCAAGTGTTTTATGCGTTTTTTTTGCGCTATGTAATAAATTATGGACAAGTTCACAACTTTTGTGCTTCGTTTTTGTGCATCATAACCAATGATTTTTGCTAAACGTTACCGAATTGTAATTACGAAACGCTTTCATTTTTCGTTCACGAAACTCTAACGAAACCATTTATTGATTTTCAGCCCCATATCCGGGCTCTTGAAACCGCTTATGTTGAAAATGCCTATAATTCTATAAATTGTAATCATTTTCGTTGTGACTTCTTTAACATTATAGCAGATAAAAACGTTTTTGTCAAGCCTTAAAACGTTTTCGGTAAAAGTATAGTAATTTTACGATTTTATATTAACATTTTATCCGAAAACGATAAAGAACACCGTTTCATCACGCAGAAACGGTGTTCTTTGATACAATAATTTTAGCCTATGTGACCACATTAAAATCACACGGTTATGATGATCTGATGCGAAAACATGAGCACAATTAAAAAAAAGTTTGCAATATCAGCGCCAAGTACCGTAACATAGGGCTTTGCGACATTTTCAGGTGATTTTTTTGATATTTTTACCACAAAAATGTCTATCGAAACATATACGATAACGATTGCCGCCATTACGAAAACGCCGACTTTTTCGATGCCCGTATCTTCAAGTGCATAGAAGATATCAAGCTCGGGGTGTATAAGCCTTGCGCATATCCCCCCTGCCCCGACTATCATAAACTGTGTCAGCAGCGACGATAGCGATGTCGCCCACAGCCCCTTTACATCGAGAAGGTACATAGCCGCCGCTTTAAGAAACACGGGGAACAGGCAGTAGAATATATACCGCCCCATTATTATAAAGCTGATGCCGCTCACGGCTATAAGCTCCTTAAAGAAGACTGACATATGCTCACTGCTCCCCTGTCTGTTGTGTATTTGAGCTATCCGGCAGCTCTGGCTGCTTGTCCTTTTGCTGGCGCTTTGAGTGCTTCTTCTCAGCCTCCACGGGTATCTCGAACCAGAATGTCGAGCCCACCCCCTCGGTGGAGGTGACGCCGAATGCGAAGTCGTGCTTTTTGAGTATCTCCTTGCAAATAGATAGCCCCAGCCCCGTGCCTACCACATCACGCTTATACTTCTCGCCCCTGTAGTAGCGGTCAAAGACCTTCGGCAGCAGCTCCTTGGCTATACCCTGCCCGTTATCCGTTACTTCGATGCGCACACAGCCGTGCTTGTTCTTCTGCACAAGGCGTATAACCTTCTGCTCGCCGGTGTAGTTTATGGCGTTGTTTATAAAGTTATATATGACCTGGTCTATCTTCTCGGGGTCAGCGACGACCGTTCTGTCATCGTCGGGTATATACTGTATATCATACCCCTCCTGCTCTATCAGCAGCTTATACCTCGTCATGCAGTCGCTGAGCTTTTCCACAATGCCGAACTCACGCTTGTCAAGCTCCATAGTGCCTGACTCCATTCGTGATATAGCAAGCAGGTCGTTAACTAAGTTTGACAGCCTGTCAGACTCGTCGATTATTACCTTGAGATG
>JAFYET010000124.1 GCA_017544125.1 Ruminococcus sp.
GGAGCTTGAGCACCGTGTTCTCATCTTCGGGGTAGGTGTAGACTACACGCTTTTTGTCTTTGCCGAGCTTTGAAACAAGGCTCTTTCGGGGCAGCGGAAAGGGGGCATTACTTTTTATCCGCTCGTATACGGGAATGTACCCGCCGCTGTCTATAAACGAGCGCAGCTGTGCGGTGAATGACTTTGAAACGCCCAGCGAGGTCTTGTAGCTGTAAAACCTCTCCCAGCACTCCCTCTCCCCGAGCCTGTCTATCAGCGACATGACCTCACCTCTTTCAAATATGCGCCGCAGGCGCACCTCAATTATTCATTATTATTTTAGCCCGAAGGGTGCATAAAGTTTTCCCCTCCGCACAGGGAGGGGAAGGATAACAAAGAGAAAACCTTAAATCCAAGCAAATTCTTGGATTTACAAGACCGTACAAGGGGCGGCTGTCTGCGAAGCCGTTATCTCGCCCCCTGCCTTGCCCGCCGCAGACGCACAGGCTCATCACCTGCGCATTCTCTTTGCAGTTGACTATCTTAAAGCATTTCTTGTGCGCCCGATGACATAGCTGCGGGTGTTCCACCAGCCGTGATGGTCGTGGTAGAAGCGTGTGTAGCCGATGCCGTTCTGACGGCAGTCACGGCTTATCTTGTATGTGCTGCACCGCTGCGACATCACCTCGACCTTTAGGGCGACCCTGCCGCCGTTTGTGAATGTGAATACGCACCTGCCCTCATCGTAGGGGAACTCCTTTGTGATCTGATACTCGGGGAACTCCTCACGGTAGACCTTCTCAAAGTATTCGTAATACTTTAGCCCTGAGTTGAACTGGTTCTCCTCCGCAGGCATATTCTCGCCCCAGGAAACGCCCGAGGGTGCGCTGCTCGCTGCGGGTGCCGTGTTCTGAACGGGTGCGCTGTAAGCCTGTGTTTGCTGCGGCTGTGCGCTGCCCTGCTGATTTTGTAAGCCGTTTGTAATGCTGCCGAAAAAGCCCTTGACCTTTTTGTCGATATCATCATCGCCGAATAGCTTGCCGAGTAATCCCATGATAAAGCCCTCCTTTTAGATGTCTTATGTAAATAACAGAGGCAGAAAGCCTCTTTGGTTTCCTGCCTCTTATTATACCATATTATGCGGCGGTTGTAAATAGTTTATCTGATGATTTTGACCCCCATAAGAGCTGTAAATTCCGCCATGCTGATTTCAATAGTGTCGCCGGTGGGGGTGTCAAGGGGCAGCACGTATTCATAGAAATGGTCTGCACCGCCGCCTGCGGCTATGGTCAGCTCGTATTCTTTGCCGCCTGCTTTTATCTTCAGCGGGCGGTCGCCGACGAGCGTCATGGCAGTAATCACAAGCGCCTTTGCACCCTCAAGCTGCACGCCGCCAAAGGTGAGCTCGTTCACCCAGCTTTTTGCAAAAACATACTCGCACCTGTGCTTTTTGCTGTAACGAAGTTCTATGCCGCTGTGCTTATCAAACATCGAAGCTAAGAATTCATCGCCCCTTGGCGAGAGCGCTTCGCCTCTGACTTCGCACTCGCCTGTGAGCCTTATGTCCTGCGATGATGCGCCTGCCATAAAGGTGTAAACGCCGCTTTCAACTATCATCTTCTGCGCACGCACATCGAATATGCGCAGTATGTCATAAGGCACTGTCATGGTCAGGGTCTTTTGCTCGTGCGGCGCAAAATGCACACGCTCAAAGGCGCACAGCTTTTTGCCCGGGCGGGTCACAGCGCTGCTATTAACGGCAAAGTAGACCTGCACCACCTCATCACCTGCGATGGGGGAGGTGTTTTTGACACTCAGCTGAACTTTCACCCCGTCAGCACCGGGGGTAAGCACCATATCGCTGTATTCAAAGTGTGAATACGAAAGCCCGTGCCCGAAGGGATAGAGGGGCTTACCCTTAAAGTACATATAAGTCGCCCCGCCGCTCTCGATGTCGTAATCCATAATATCAGGCAGTTCGTTCTCCGAGCGGTACCAGGTAAGGGGCGTTCTGCCGGCGGGGTTGTTTTTGCCGCTTAGCGTGTAAGCCACAGCACGCCCGAGCTCTGCCCCTGCGTGAGATGTGTATATCACCGCCGCTGCCGCACGGCTCTCATCATTTATGGCGTAGGGGTAGCTTGAAATAACGGCAAGCACGGTGTTTTTGTTCGCTGCCGCAAGCGTCTGCGTCATGCCCGGCTGGATGTTTAGTTTAAGCGTCTTTCTGTCATAGCATTCCTTGGCTGTCTGCACGGGGTAATTGCCCACGCAGTATATCACCGTGTCGGCTTTTTTTGCTATCTCAGCCCCACGCTCTTTGCCGCTGCTTATAAGCTCTATATTAAAGCGCATATCACCGCTGACCCCACGCTGTGCTTTGACAAACGGCACCCCGTCATCATTCACGCACAGCCGCCCGTGGTGCAGAAATTCTTCAATAAGCGTATCGCCCTCATAGTCAAACAGGTTGAGCGTCTCTCTTGTGAACCAATCATATATGCGCCTGTTGTGGAGCTTTAGCTCGCCGTCGCAGAGCCTTGCATACTTTTTATACTTGCAGGAGAAGAGGTTTTGCCAGTTCTCGCCCCAGTTTTGCAGCTCAAAGAGTGCGCCGCCCTCGGGCTTATCGGCATCAGCTCTTATGCTGCCGTCATCATAAGCGCAGAGGTAGCGCCCGTTCGGGGCTTTTACCGCCACTATGTCCCACAATGAGTCGTAAAGCACCTCGCCGCTAAATTCCTCCCTCACGCCGTCAAGCACAGTGCGCTCGTATGAGGAGTAGCCTGTGTACCAGTCCATAAGGCAGTCATCAGCAAGTGCGCCCACCACGGCAATTGGGGCAGCCGTGTCCTTAAGCGGCAGCAGCCCGTCGTTTTTAAGAAGAGTTACCCCCTCGCAGGCAGCACGAAGGTTTGTTTGCCTGCTCTGCTCGGTGTCGATAGCGCTTTTGCCTATGCCGTCAAACTCCGTCTTGTCAAGCATACCAAGGCGCAGGCGGGCATAGAGGGTGTTTGTTATGCTCTCATCTATCTGCTCCCAGGTTATGAGCCCCTCGGCAAGGGCGGCTTTGGCGGCGGCTTTTACAAGGCTGTCCTCATCGGTCATGGTGTCGCAGCCGGCTTCAAGGCATAGCTTGTAGGCTTCGCTGTGTGTTTCACAAAACTCATGCGCTGCCACATTCTGCGAGAAGTCGCCGCCGTCGCTGACCGTGAACCATAGCCCCCACTCGTCCTTTAGTATATCACGAATGTCGCTGTTCATTATCGCAGGCAGACCGTTTATCTCGTTGTAGGCTGCCATTATGCTCTTAGCCCCGCCGTGGCGTATGGCGTTTTCAAATGCGGCGTAGTAGTATTCGTGCTTAAGCCTCGGTGTCAGGAATGCCGAGCAGCTGCCCCTGTCCTCTTCGTTATTGTTAGCGCAGAAGTGCTTGAGCGTAGGCACGGTCTTGTAATAGCCCTCACCGTTCTCGCCCGCCATGCCCTTTGTGTAGGCAGCCGACAGCTCACCCGTCAGGCATACGTCCTCGCCGTAGGCTTCCTCCGTTCTGCCCCAGCGTGGGTCTCTCACCATATCGACGGTGGGTCCCCACAGGGTTATGCCTATCTTTTGATTGTCGTTGTAGTAGGCTCTTGCTTCATCGCCTGCTATCACACCAAGCTCGTACATAAGCCCCCTGTCAAAGGTCGATGCCAGCCCCACAGGCTGCGGGAACACGGTGGAAATTATCTCAGGCTGCCTGCCCACATAGCCACGGGCGACCTCTGTGCCGATGTAGAACTCTTTCAGCCCCAGCCTTTCCACCGCCTCGTGGTGCGTAGTCAGAAGCCCGAGTTTTTCGTAATCAGTAAGCTGTGACACGAGCGCCCTTGCACGCTCGTAAAATCTATCGTTTTTAAGCATGGTGTTGACCTCCTTGCGGTGATTTCAGGTAACAGGCGTTAATTCAGGTAATAGGTAACAGGTGAGGTGTCGCCCTTGCGGGCGACGGATTTTAAATAGTTGCTGTGGATACGGATACTCAAATTACAGCCCTGATTTAAGCAAAGAGTTTCCCTTAGTGAATAGCACTCGATAACAACGCCCGAATGGGCATATCATCGGCGCTTTGCGCCGATACCATAACTGTTACCTGTAACCTATAACCTGTTACCTGATAAAAGCCCCCTGTCGATCTATACTATATTCTACCACACCCTGCCCGCAATTTGCAATAGCATATTCTATAAAGTGATTATCAAATAAAAGCATTGCCTGCACGTTTTTACACCCACGGGCATAAAAATACCGCAGACAGCCTTTGCCTGCGGTAGTGAAGTGTTGCCTTAATGCTTTGTCAGTTTTTCCGAGTTGATTATAAGTATATCGCCGAGTTTGACTTTAAGCTCGCCACGGGCGATTATCGTCAGATCGTCACGAATGAGCATATATACCCTTGCGCCGTGGTCTTTTTCGATGTCTGAGATGAACATTCCGTCAAGACCGCTGTGCTCGTCAACGAGAATCTCGCCCAGATCCCTTATGTCGGTGAAAGCCTTGTCCTTATTGGCTTCCTTTGAATAGCGCTCGACAAAGCCTGCGCTTATGATACCAGTCGGTATTGCCACCACGCCCACGCCGAGAAGTGCTATTATCATACCCATAATGCGCCCTGCGGTGGTTATGGGGTAGATATCGCCGTAGCCCACCGTCAGCAGCGCCGAAATGCTCCACCACATACCCGAGAAAGCATTATTGAATGCCTCGGGCTGCGCTTCGTGCTCAGCGCCGTAAATGCCGAGCGACGATGCTATCATCAGCACCACGATTATGAAAAGCGATGAGAGTATCTGGTTTTTCTTTTCAAACACAACGCTGACTATCACCGCAAACGAGTCGCTGCCGGTGTTGATACGAAACAGGTGGAATATCCTTGCCACCCTGAGTATCCTGAAAACGATAAAGCCCGTGAGATACACAAACGGCAGTATGGTGAGCAGATCAACTACACCGTCAAATGACACCAAAAACCGCAGCCTTGCCTTTGCGGGGGAGAGGTGCTTGTACAGCAGGTCGGCAGTCCAGATGCGCAGCACATACTCTATCGCAAAGAAAACCACCGTCACAAGCTCTGTGAGCTTTATGGCGCTGCTGTATCTGTCAAAGCTCTCAAAGGTGCCAAGCAGCATGGCGGCGATGTTTGCAAATATGGTAAGGGTTATGAATATATCAAACACTTTGCTCGGCAGGTCGCCCCTCTGCCCTATGGATATTATCTGAAACACACGCTTTTTTATATCCTTCAATCTGCTGTCACCTCTATTTCTAATGGGGGGCGGAGCCCCCTACCACCTGCGCTGACCCACTCGGCGATTGGGGGGCTTGGAGAAAATAGAAAAGCCTAAAGGCCTTTCTATTTT
The DNA here is from genome assembly GCA_017544125.1 of Ruminococcus sp. Taxonomy (GTDB): domain Bacteria; phylum Bacillota; class Clostridia; order Oscillospirales; family Ruminococcaceae; genus NK3A76. The sequence continues at coordinate 5,379 of JAFYET010000124.1, forward strand.
TCCAAGGAATCACCTCGGGGTCAGCTATTTCTAATGGGGAATGGTTTCACCTGAGCACTGTCAGCTAAAGACACTATCTCGCTTGCCCAACGTGCTGAACGGGGGCTTTCGGTATCAACTTCGTTGATACCAGCGCCCCCGAACCCCTTCGGTTTACCGCCAACGGCGATGCGCTTCACATTCCGCCGTTTACGCTGATATTCTGTGCGGTGATGTATGATGCCGCATCTGATGCAAGGAATGCTGCAACGCTTGCGACCTCCTCGGGTCTGCCGGCACGCTGCATGGGCACTTCATCAAGAAAAGCACGCTTCTCATCGGCGGTCAGGGTCGAGTTCATCTTTGTGTCTATAAACCCGGGGGATATGCAGTTGACACGCACGTTGCTCGGCGCAAGCTCCTTGCCAAGCGCCTTGGTGAAGCCTATGATGCCAGCCTTTGCCGCCGAGTATACCGCCTCGCAGGAAGCCCCCTGCTCGCCCCAGACGGAGGATATGAAGATAATGCTCCCCTCCTGCCTGTTTATCATGTGGGGGAGGAATGCCTTGGTGGTGAGGATAGCGCCCGTAAGGTCGGTGTCGATGAGCCGCTGTATCTTTGATACCGACTGCACCGAGAAAACGGATATGTCAGCATCACCCGCAGCGCACACGAGCACAGTGGGCGGTGAGAGCTGCTCTTCTATCACGAACTTTGCCGAATCTATCGACTCCATCATAGTGACGTTGCACTTGACGCTCATAGCTGTGCCGTCACGCTGCCTGATAAGCGATGTTACAATATCTGCGGTGGTCTTGTTGGCGTTGTAGCCCACAGCCACAGCGTAGCCGAGGTCTGCGAGCTTTAAGCATATAGCCTTGCCTATGCCCCCCGAGCCGCCTGTTACAAATGCTGTTTTCATACCTTCTCTCATCTCCCCCTATTTATCAGGTAACAGGTAACAGGTAACAGTTATGGTATCGGCTTCGCCGATGATATGCCCATTCGGGCTGTTTGGGAAACAATACTGATTTTTTAGCCGTTTTTGTTTGGGCTAAAGTCAGATATGGGAGGCATCAACTGAGTTGATGCCTATTGCGGCGCAGCCGCTTTTAAATCCGTCCTGCGCAGCAGGACACCTCACCTGTTACCTGTAACCTGTTACCTGTTACCTGAATAAAAGTCTGTTGCCTGATCAAAGCCTTTTACCGGATTATCATCTTCCTACCTATTATAGCATATCTACGCCGTAATTGCAATAGCTGACTTGAATTTGTAAACCTATTTTACAGTTAAAATGACGAGAGTAATCGTTTGCAGTTTTGGCTGATTTGTCAATTAGTATCAAACTGCGTAAAATATTTATGAAATAGAGGAAAATGGGGGTTTTCTGTTGATTTTTTGCACAATTTATGGTATAATATTATTGATTAAATCAACGTCTATGGAGGTGAGGATAATGAATATCAACGTGCAGGAATATCTTTCTGCGCTCAACGAATTTACACGCAGAATGGATAGTATGACGCAGATATATCACCCCGATAATGAGATAATATTCAAGCCTGTGTGTGACCACCTCGGCGTAAGCCGTATAGATACCCATTATGTGCCGCTTATCGGCAAGCCTGTTGATACCGTTATCTACGGCGCAGAAGCCCCGAAGAGCGATGTTTCCATCACAAGCAAGGAGATAGCGCAAAACGGCAACGTCACCGAGTATACCCTCTATAAAAAGCAAGGCACCCCCGAGTGGGACAATGATGATAAGCAGACGCTTTTGGGCTTTATAAAGATAATGTTCATCATACACGGCAGGCACGCAGTTATCCAGATGGCGAAGCGCCTGACCTACGGCGACCCGCAGATGAATGTGGGCAACCTTGCGGCTTTCTTCGGCTTTGTAAAAAGGCTTATCGAGCAGGGCAGGGTCAGTGAATTCGGCACCTGCCGCTTCAACATCAAGCGTCTTTCTATGTACAACAGAAACTTCGGGCGTGACACCGGCACGCTTATGATGCAGCGCTTTATTGACGGGCTTCGCCCGCTGACCGAGAATAATGTGTTCAGGATAGGCGGCGACAACTTCAACCTGCTTTTCAGAAAGGAAAAGTTTGAGGAGATAAGGGCATACCTCACCGGCACGCCCATAAAGACTGACCTTGTTTACCCCGAAGAGATAACCATGTCTGCCAGAGTGGGCCTCTATATGTGTACCGAGGATGACAAGAGCATTGACGATATAATGAGCAAGATAACCGCTGCTTCGGAGATGGCAAGAACACTCTCGAAAGACGGGTGCTTTGTATTTGACGACGACGCAAAGGCCCGTGCCGACCACAGCAGAATGGTCGAATCGCAGTTCTATGCCGCCCTTGACAAGGGTGAGCTGACGGCGTTCTACCAGCCTAAGGTGGATATTAACACAGGCAGGGTGATAGGTGCCGAGGCACTTGCCCGCTGGATAAAGGACGGGCGCATTATCCCGCCTATAGAGTTCATACCAATTCTCGAGCGGTCAAACGCAATATGCCAGCTTGATTTCTTCATTCTTGACAAGACCTGCAAGGACATGAAAAAGTGGATAGACAAGGGCAATGAGGGCGTTAAGTGCTCGGTGAACCTTTCAAGAATGCACTTAGGCGATGAAAAGCTGCTCGAAAAGGTCATAGGCATAATCGACAAAAACGGCGTGCCGCACGACCTTATCGAGATAGAGCTTACCGAGACTACCACCGATGTTGACTTTGATGAGCTGCGCCGCATAGTAAACGGGCTTCACCAGAGCGGCATAAGCGCATCGGTCGATGATTTCGGCGTGGGCTATTCATCGCTGACGCTTATAAAAGACCTGCCCTGGGACGTGCTTAAGATAGACCGCAGCTTCCTCCCCAACGGCAGCGACAACGACGAGCAGAAGCACATAATGCTCCGCCACGTTGTATCAATGGCGCAGGGGCTTGGCTTAAAGTGCATTATCGAGGGCGTTGAGACCGTCGATCAGATACAGCTTCTCAAAGACATCGGCTGCAGCTATGTGCAGGGCTACTACTACGACAAGCCCCTGCCCAAGGAGCAGTTTGAAGGCAAGCTGTTAGCGGGCTACAAGGCTTAAGCAGTTAACAGTTAACTGGATCCACACTACATACAAAGGTCTGATATTATGGCTAAAGAATTATTTGAAAGCGCCGGGCAGGCGGTCGGGAATATCCGTGCGGGGATAAATGTCGGCAACTCGCTTGAGGCGCACGGGCATTATACAGGAAATGATATGACGCAGTACGAGCTGCAATGGGGCGAGCCGCCGCTTAAAATAGAGCTGTTTGAGGCTATGGCTGCGGCGGGGTTCAACGCCATTCGCCTGCCCGTGACCTGGAAGCACCACTTTGACGAGCAGGGGACGATAGACCCCAAGTGGCTCGGCTATGTTCAGCAGCGTGTTGACGAGGTGCTGTCGCTGGGGCTTTACTGCATAATAAACCTTCACCACGACGGCGGCGAGGGCTCATGGATACTCGCATCGAAAGAGGGCTTTGACCAAAAGGGAGGCATCTTCAAAAGGCTTTGGGAGCAGATAGCCGGGCATTTCAAGAACTACGGTGAAAAGCTCATTTTTGAAGCGCTCAACGAGCCGATAAACGCCGCACGTGAATGGGAGGCAAACGACCCCGATTCGGTAGAGGGCACAAGGCTTTTCAACCAGTGCTTTGTTGACACGGTAAGGGCATCGGGCGGCAACAACGCACAGCGAAACCTGATAGTCATGCCCTACGCAGGGGCTTACTCCAAGGGCAGGCTCGACACATTCACAATGCCCGATGACAGCGCAAAGGGGCATATGATATTCGAGATACATTGCTACGACCCCGAGGGTTTCAGCTGGTACAGAGCGCCCTGGACGGTGGTGCGTGACAGCTGGGGCACCCCCGATGACTACTCACGCATAGAAGAGCTTAAGAATATGCTGGCAGCCTTTAAGGACAAGTGGGGCGTGCCCGTGGTGATCGGCGAGTTCGGCTCGCAGGACAAGCAGAACGAGGGCGCAAGGGCGCTTCAGGCAGGCGAGCTTGTCAGGGCTATGGGCAGCATAGGTGTCAAGTGCTTCTGGTGGGAGTGCGGGGCATTCTGCGTTTTTGACAGAAGAGAATGCGAGGTAAAGTTCCCGGAGATAGTCAGTGCGCTGACGGGGGAATGATAATAATGATAATAAAAGAGGCATCGCTTACGGGCGGTGCCTTTGGCTTTTTATTGCGGCAGCTGCTCCTCTATGCGGCTGACCACCTCGCTCATTTTCATGCCGAGGGCTAACGATATGCGGTATAGTGTCTCGAGTGTGGGCTTGCGCTCGCCACGCTCTATGGCGCTTAAATGAGTACGCCCTATATCCGCCAGCCCGCTCATCACCTCCTGCGAGATACCCTTTTGCTTTCTCAACGAAGCTATTACATTGCCGACCGTGACAGCATCGAGCATCGGCTCAAACATAAACATCACCTCAAAAATAGGATACACTATATTGAATCAATTTATGAATACATATGTTGACAAATGAACACTTATGTGTTAAAATAAAAGGTAAGATATATCTATGGGAGGAATGATAAATGTATTGCAAATACTGCGGTGCGGTGCGTGACACGTATCTGAAATTCTGCACTAAATGCGGCAGAGAACAGCAGAATGACTATTCACAGCAGATACACTGTAAATACTGCGGAGAGTTTATCTCGGAGAGACAGCAGTTCTGCCACAACTGCGGCAGGGAGCAGAACCTGTTCGAGCAGTCGTCAGATGGGCTTGTGGCATATAATTACAGGGAGAACAAAGTGCCTGCCATAATCACGCTGATACTTTGTGTGCTGACGATAGCTGCACCCTTTGTAAATATGTTTTATTTTGATTTTTCAATGCTTGATTTTGACAAAAAGCCTGCATTTTCGCTTATTAGCATTTCAGATGTGGGGTCTGATATCACGGCAAAGAACATTTCGGGAAGCAGAGACTTGGAGACTGACGAGGCAAAAGGACGCTACCCTCTGGTAAAGCTAAGTGACAAATACGGCATAGCCATTGATTACTCAATACTGAGGGAAGCGGAAATGTCGCCTGCCATTGTCACGGTGATAACGGTGTTTTATA
>JAFYET010000125.1 GCA_017544125.1 Ruminococcus sp.
ATCGGGGCGGCTTACTTCGATGAGCTTACAAAGGCGCATATCTTCAGATACAGCAACAGGTCATCATATGATACGGTTTACGAAGACTATGACCTGCTGTATAAAAAGTTCAGCGACGAAAAACATACAGATGACCTCACAGGCGATGTCAACGTCCCCTACTTTAAGGGCGCTGACAGGTATGTGTATGACAAAACACTTAAAGATTACCGTATGGACAAGCATCTGTCGCCGCTTGATGACAGCGGCATAACGGTAGCCATAGGCGTGCGCCCCGCAAAGCAGTTTTCAGCCGCCGGAGGCACTGAAAAGCTTGACCGTGAACAGCAGCTGGGGCTTTCAAAGGGGCTTATCATAAGCCTTATCCCCGTGGGTGCTGTGCTGTTTGTGATAATTATAATGCTTATGGTCCGCTGCGGGTATAACAGAGACACGGGCACATTCACCGCTACCAAGTGGCTCGATAAGCGCTTTACAGCTGAGCTGTTTATCATAGCAGCAGGGGCAGCGCTTACGACCTTTGCAGTTATCTCAGGTGAACTCGGCGGCGATATCGACATAGCCTTCGGGCAGAAAAACCTTGTATTCTTCCTGAGCTATGGTCTTTGCGTATTCCTGCTTTGGATAATCGGCTTCGGCTCGGTGCTGGTAATGCTGCGAAAGCTCAAAACAAGGACGTTTTTGCGCACCTCGGCAATAGTGGGGCTCATAAAATTCACCGTCAAAGGCATATCGGCTGCCTGCCATAAGGGCGAGCAGCGCATTCAAAACACCGCTTATGACAAGCTGAGCGTCGCCAAAAAAGCCATGATAAGAAACCTTATCTTTGCGGTGATAACAGGCTTTGTGATGGCGCACTGTATCCTTTGCAGCTTGGACGGCTGGCTCGATGATGATGATGTGTTCCTGACGGCTGTGATACTTAGTATGTATGCTATCTATTTTGTGTGGTATTTCTCTTCCTCGTCAAATTACTTCTCCGATGCCGCAAAGCTGTGCGACAAGCTCGATGCGATAGTCGATAGCAGCGAGTACAGCGGTGATGATGTGTCCGAAAATTCACCCTTTTACACATCATACAAGAGCCTTGACAACCTTGACGAAAAGGTCAGAAGCGCCGCCGAGGAAATGGTAAAGAGCGAGCGCACAAAGGTCGAGCTGGTGACTAACGTCTCCCACGATCTAAAGACACCGCTGACCTCGATAATCAGCTACACCTACCTCCTCTCAAAGGAAGAGATGAGCGCCGAAGCCAAGGACTATGTGCAGATACTAAAGCAAAAATCAGAGAAGCTAAAAACCATAGTCAACGATGTTTTCACCCTTGCAAAGGCAGCAAGCGGTGCCGAGGTCAAAAACGAGCGCCTTGACCTTACAATGCTTGTCAACCAGTCCCTTGCAGGCAATCAGGATATGATAGATAAAAGCGGCATCACAGTAAAAGCCCAGCTGCCCGACACGCCCGTGTATATCATGGGTGACGGCGACAAGCTCTCACGGGTGTTCCAGAACCTGCTTGACAACGCACTCAAATATTCCCTCAAGGGCACACGGGTGTATGTCGAAATGACAGCCGACGGCAGGGCTGCGGTGGCTTTCAAAAACACCTCGGCAAGTGAGATGAACTTCACCGCCGATGAGATAACCGAGCGCTTTACAAGGGGCGATAAGTCCCGAACAGACGGCGGCAGCGGTCTCGGGCTGTCGATAGCAAAGACATTCACCGAAGCCTGCGGCGGTTCCTTCCGCATTGAGCTTGAGGGCGATATGTTCAAGGCAATTGCCGAGTTTGATATCACAAAATAATATAATCAGCAAAAGAGGCATACTATGTTACCCCCTGTGGGCAGCATAGTACGCCTCTTATTATGTATAGCAGCAAAACACCCCAGCACTTTTTTCAGTACGGGGGTATGTGTGTTTTACTTGATGCCGATATCTATATTCATCTCATTAGGCTTAACATTGTCGTTTGTGAGGTTCTTGGGCTTAGCCATTTCAAGGTAATCAAATCGCTATGGTTTGGGCAGCAGCAGCCATGATACCCGAAAAAAGCAAAAGCAGAATAAGTGTTCTACATAGAACATTATAAAAAAAGGCTGCCCGACTATTACTGTCAGGCAGCCTTAGCTTTATTATTATTTGCGCCGAAACATTACAGGAAAGCCCCTATAAGCCTTGTGATGACCTCACGCTTTGTCAGGTCGGCTTTGTTGTTTTCATCTATCTCGAGAATGTATCTCTCATAGCCGTTGATTATCCTTGCACCGCTGGGGTGGTTGAGCACACGCTTGAAGCGGCTGCCGTATGTTGCATGAACGTGACCGTGCAGCATATACTTGGGGCGGCAGCGCTCCATAAGCTCGTTGAAGCACTCAAAGCCCTTATGGGGCAGGTCGTCCATATCACCGTAGCCCCTTGCGGGCGAGTGGGTCACAAGCACATCAAAGCCCGCATTGTTGATAAGCGTTACCTTTGAACGCCATATCTTCTTGCGCATTTCCTTTTCGGTGAACATATACGGCTCGACCCCGTATTTCATCGAGCCGCCCAGCCCGAAAAACCTTATACCGCCGAAGGTGAAAACCTTGCCGTCGATATTCTCGCAGCCCTCGGGCGGGTGGGTGGTGTATCTGGTGTCGTGATTGCCGGGAACATAAAGCAGCCTCGCTTTGCTCATTGTCACAAGAAATTCAAGATATTCGGCCTTGAGATCGCCGCAGGAGATTATAAGGTCTATCCCCTCGAGCTTTTCGGGGGTGTAATAATCCCACAGAGCTTTTGATTCCTCATCGGCAATTATGAGTATCTTCATGCTTTTCTCCTTCGCCAAACAAGCATATCATAAAGTGAATCCACCGTCAATATTGTCGTTGAGCCAATCCATTTCTGCGATGTCCGAGGTCTTCATTTTTTCCTGCTCGGCAGACACCCTTCTGCTCCGCGCATTGTTTTGATGAATGACATTACCGTCCTGACTGTGCAGCTCACCCGAGAAGGGGTCTATACTGCCGTTGACGATCGCACTCTTCATAAACGAGAGCAGCTTGTTTGTCTGGTAAGGCAGGTCTGCAACGAGTATATCGACAACACCCGTTGAAAGCCCGAACCAGTAGTTCGCAGCACTCTGTATCTTGTTTTTCTCGTTGATATCCCAAAGCCCCGAAAGAACTGACTGAACTATCTGAACGTAATACTTGCCCCAGTTGAAGTAAGGCTTGCCGAGGCGCACGTCCTTGCCGTCCTTTATCATGAAAAGACCTGCACGTCCCAAAACGTTCTGGCTGTTTGAGTAATCAAAGTCAGCAAACATCTTAACACCCTCCTGATCCCACTCTCTGCGGAAGTATTCGGGGGCGTTGGGGCGGTCGCACTTGAGCGATATACGGCATTCGGGGTCTATTAGCGATACACCTATGGCAAAGGCATTGAGTATCCTGACACTTGTGCTGTCATGCGTCCTTGAAAGATAGCCTATGCGGCGGTCTTTACTGCTGCCGTACTCGATAAGCAGCCTGTCAGCCGCAAGTATGCCCATAAGGAACGCCGCCTCATAGAGCTTGCCGTAATAGCACCTTACAGTCGCAGCGGTATTGCCGAAGGAGCAGTTGAGTATCTTGACACCCGTGAACTTTATAGCCGCCTTGACAGAATCGTCCATCATTGAGGGTGAAACTGTGAATACTACCTTGCAGCCGTCGTTCACAGCCGCTTCGATAGTGTTGAGGGTGGTGTTTTCACCGCACTGGTAAGCCTTTGTGACAACGTTGCTGCCAGTCACCTCATCGACATATAGCCTGCCTGCCTCGTGGCTGTCTATCCAGCGAGAATCGTCTATATCGGCATCGTATATAAAGCCGACCTTGAGGGGGGCGTTTGCAGAGTAGCCCTTCGTGGAAGGCCACAGCCTGTTGATAAGGCTGAACTGCCCCGACGACGGTGCTTCCTCGGGAACAGATTCAAGCAGCAGAGTTTCAGAGATGCTCTTGTCTGTCAAAAGCTCGGCGCTTGCCATTTTGATGTTCTTGACTATCTGCTCCTCAGAGTCACGCATTATCGTTTTTATGGGGAATATAGAGATATACATCAGGAATGCATCAGACAGCTCACGGGGGTCTGTCATTTTCAAGGTCGAGCGGCAGTAGCGGCAGAACTTGAAGAATGCCGATTTCAGGTCAGATGTGGTGTTGTAGCCCCACTCACTCCCCAGCTCCTCACCGAGCAGCTTTGCAAGGCGCTTATATGCGCCCGCCGAACCAAACACTATATACGGGTTCTTGGTAGAATCATAGAACTCCATATACTCCGCATAGAGCTTGTATTCTTTGCTGTCATCGGGCTTGGGTATTATCCTGCGCACATCGGCAAGAATAAACTCCATATCGCCGTATCTTGCGACAGACACACGCTTGTTGCCCTCCTGAACGTAGTAATCGTTCATGAATTCGTATACCTTTATGGCATCACGTATACCCTCCTGCATAAAGGAATCATACAGGTTTGACCACTTGACGGCAAACTCCGTCCCCTCCTCGAGAAGGGGCATAAAGTTGTTGGCGAATGCCGAGTTGCGCCCTGTTTCCTTATTGCCGACTATTCGGTCAAGGGGCAGCTCAATAAGCCCCAGCTTGATTTCCGAAACTGCTTCCTTTACCGCAGGGTTTTCATCAAGTATGGGCAGGTAGGGCGGTATGCCTTTTTTGTTGGCTTCCTTTACGGCATCGTCGCCCAGCTTTTTTGCCGCCTTGTAATCCTCTCTCATTATCCTTCCTCCGTTATCATACTGTTATCGAAAGCACATTCAGCCCCAGTACATAGTGATATTCCATACTGCTGCTTATGCGGCTTATCATTCTTATGCCTATATTATGCGTTACGTCCTCGGGGCTGAAAAGCTCCGAATACTCCTTGGGGTCAAAGGGCTTGCAGGTATCCTTGAACCTTATGAGCAGCTTATCGTCTTTATAGACAGCCCTTATGTCTATGCTGCCCTTTTTGCCCGAGGTAAAGCCGTGATCGACTATGTTGCCTGCCATTTCCTCGATACAAAGCCCGCTGCACATTGCACGCTTATGGTCCATACCGTGGGCTGTGCAGAAATCCACCACCGCCTCTGATGTATTTATAACATCGTCTCTGCTGTTGACGGTTATATCCATTCTATCCTGCTCAGAAACGCCGAAGCTTTCTTTTATAATGAGCATATCCTCAATACTGCGGGGCATACGTTTAAGGTTCATCACCGTATAGATAAATATCGCAGCTGTGGGGAAAAGCCCGCCGGTTATCTGCGACACCCATATACCCGTAGCGCCGAAGATAGGTGCGAGTATCAGGCATGAAACAACTATGCCCACGAACCCGTCAAGCACTGATGATACGTTTACTATCTTCATATGGTCAGTACACTGGTAGTAGTTTGAGAATATGACAAAGAAGCAGCTAAGGGGCATCGAGAGCGGGAAGAGCCTGAAATATTCAAGCGTCATGGAATAGACCTCTGATGACTTATCGCTGCAAAACAGCCCTGTGAACACGCCCGCAAGCGCAATTGAAACAGCCGCCACAGCTGATACAAGACCCACGCCCTTGAAGATAGCGGTCTTCATTATGATAAGCAGCCCTGCCCTGTCCTCCTCGCCGTAGTAGACGCTGACAAGAAGCCTTGTTGCCGAGGCAACGCCCGCAGTTGCGGCAAAGTAAACACACCCGAAGGTGGCAACTGCCGAGTAAGCGGCAAGTGCGTTATTGCCTGCGTAGTGAAGTATCATTATATTGAGCGCCATGCCCCTGAATGTTAGGCACAGCTGCACAACCGCACCGGGTATGCCTATCCTGAGCATATCCTTCAGAAAGGAAAAGTCAAGGCTCTTGATATCAAAGCGTATGGCTGCTTTTTTGGTGAAGTAGTAGCTTGCCTGTATAACACAGAAAAGCCAGCTGCTGAGCGATGTTGAAAGCCCGAGCCCGAACATACCCATATCAAGCACCCTGACAAAAAGCAGGTTCAATGATACGTTTGACACAGCCATTGCGGCAATGCCGATGTAGGTGCGCTTTTCCTGCTGCTCGAGCTGCAAAAACGACGACAGCTGCGAAGCCAGCAGCTGCCCTGTCAGCCCGAATGACATAGCACGCAGGTATGACGAGAGCCCCTCACGGGTCTGCTCATCAGCGCCGAGCCCCGAAGCTATAAGCCCGGGAGCTGCCGCAAACATGATGCCTACAAGCACTGACAGCATGACCGTAACAAAAATATCGAGTGTGAATATGCGCTTTGTCTTATCAAGCTCGCCCCTGCCGAGCGACTGACCGCAGAGTATCTGCGAGCCGCCCACCAGCACGGCATTGAGCGTATCCATCAGCTTCATCATAGGATAGTATAGCCCTATAATACTCAGAGCCACTGCGCCTATGAACTTGCCTGCAACTGCGCCGTCGATTATTGAATTGACGCTGCTTATAGCCACAAGTATTATCTGCACGGGCAGCAGCCTGAAAAACTGTCTTGTTATTATCCTCGAATCAGCCATAGCCCACCTCTTAGTATTCTATATTAAGAAAATCGGTAAAGCCCGTTACCTCAAATATCTCGATTATCTCTTCCTTAGCGCCGACGATTTTGAGTGAGCCGCCCTTTGCATTATACTCCTTCTGTATCATCATAAGCACTCTAAGCCCTGCTGATGATATATACTCAACATCGGAAAAATCAATATCAAGCTCCATTATCTCCCCGGGAAGTGCCAGAAGAGCCTTTTCATGCTCGGGGGCTGTTTTTGCATCTATCCTGCCTGCAATCTTTACTGTTGCCTTATCACCGTTTATTACCTTTTCGAGTTCCATAAAAAGCATCCTTTCATATCATAGTGTATACATATATTATGATGTATAACTATTATATCATTTATTTACAATTTCGTCAACACATTTTAGTCACCATAGCCAAATTTTAAACTTTTAACAAGTATAAAACACCCCGTTATGCCAAAAGCAGGCACAGCGGGGCGCAGTTTATATCTTATTCAGTATCAGCCGGGGTCATCTCATACCCTCATAGGAGACTTTTGCCGCCTCGGGCTGCATATTACAGCCGAGCTTATAGAGTTTGACACCGTCTGCGAGCCTGTCGGTCAGGGTGACGGTCTTCTGCATAAGTGCAGGGTCTGCGGGGCGGTAGGTCTGCTGTAGAAGCATTACATATGCCCCCATCTTTGTAAGCGGCTCGATATGGTTATCTTCCGAGCGGGTGAGCACGCACACAGCTTTGAGCGGAACGCATATATCCTCCCCCAGCCTGTGCTTGCCGTTATAGGGCGTGCCGTAGATAAACACCCCGTCATCGCTTATCCTGATAAGGGGCTTATCGTCATTGACCATGACGGCTTTATCGCCCAGATACTCACGCCACAGCCTTGTATGGGTAGATTTGCCTGTGCCAGACTTTGCGGTGAACAGATACCCCTGCCCATCAACGCTCACACACGAGCCGTGGAAGAGGAAGGTATCATAGTCAAGCATTTTCTCGGCGATCTTACGGTAAACAGCCAGCTCCTCAAGGTAGTCATCAGAGGAATCATAGCACTTTCTGCCCTCAAGCTCGGCGGTACGGGCGTTTCTTGCACGCTCGTTATCAATATCCTCCTGCGTCATGCTGACACAGAAATCGGGCTCGCCCTCACAGATGTAATCCTTACAGTAGTCATGCACCTTTTCGTAAAGAGAGCTTATGCTTATCACCCTGTCAGCTATCTTATAGCAGCGTGTTATCATTTGCCCTCGATCGCACCTATCTTACGAAGCTCAGTGACTACCCTTTTAACATCGGCTTCTATCTTGCCCTCGGGGGCATCGTATTTAGCACGCATCTTGCGAACTATCTCAGCCTCGGTGGTATCCTCCTTCATATAGGAGAGCACCTCGCCGAGCATCTTATTGCCCTTGACGATACCCGAGAACTGCGCCTCACCTGTTGCGATGAGCATTGATTCATTGTCAACATCATGTACTATAAAGCCTTTTTTAAGTTTCATTTTTTCTTTCCTTTCTATATCTGCTCTGAATAATTCAGGAGCTCATATTCGGTCTTAAGGTCAAACACCCCACGGCACTTATCACACCAGCCGGGGCAGCCGTTCTTATAAAATGGCGTACACTGGGGCAGGTAGGGGCATTTTTTACACATATCATCTATCTTATGAGGGGCAGCGAGCTTATCAAAAAGTGCCTTATCGGTAACACCGTCAAAGACATTGCCCCAGGAATGTGCCTCGGGCAGGTGCTCACAGTCAAAAAAGCTGCCGTCGGGCTGAATGACAACGCTCTTATCAAGGCTGTCAGCCATACAGGCGTTTATCTTGAAGGAGCTGTGCATCTTCTCACGGTTCTCATAATTTATGCCGAGCTCTCTGATATACCTGTCAAGCTCAAGCATCTCACGCTGAAGCTCTAAGTAGTAGGGCTTTGCCTTTTCCTGATAAAGGGCTGCGAGGTAGAGGGTGACGTTTTTCTCATCACCGAACTCAGCCTTCATCTCATCAAGAAAGCCCTTAAGCCTGCCGATGCTGTCCTTATCAAAGTTGACACGCAGGTTAACCTTGATATCCTGCTCTGCCAGCATATGTATAACACTTATCACCTTTTCGTAGTTATGCTTTACGGGGTCGATATAGCGCTTACGCTCGGTATAATCACGCCTGTCACCGTCAAGCGACACCTGGACTTTACTGAGCTTCCAGACCTCTTTAGCTTCTTTTACAAGCTCGGGGGTGAAAAGGCTTGCATTGGTTATCATACGTGAGCCGAAGGGTATGCCCCTTCTTTCAAGCTCCTCACAGACATATCTTATTACCTTTACGCCCACCAGCGGCTCACCGCCGAACCATGCAAGCGTTACCTTATCATCATGCCTGGTCTTTTCGATATAGCTTACCAGCGCCTCGGCTGTCTCCTGCGTCATTGAGGAGACTTTAAACCCCTCCTCATAGCAGTAGGTACACCGTGCGTTGCAGGCGGTGGTGGGAAGAATAGTATATGACTTGAGCCCCGGCTTCTGAGGCTGCATGAGCCTTATGAGCTTTACCGTTTCAAGATACTTTGCATCTTCATCATAATCTGTCGGGACTATAAACCTGTGCTGCCTGAGTTCCTCGATATTCTCCATATCTTTATACTCATCAGCGCTTAGGCTTACTATCTCGCCGGAGAAGGTGTGCTTCATCAGGAACTTGCCGTTTCGCTCAAACGGCACAGCCCACACCGACCTGCGCCAGCCCGAACTGC
>JAFYET010000126.1 GCA_017544125.1 Ruminococcus sp.
GCCCTCTGTCACGGAGGAGGAGCTAAAATATATCATCGACGAGATAGAGGACGAGGGCGTGCTGGAGGAGTCGGAGAGCGAGCTTGTCAGGTCGGCACTCGAGTTTGACGAGACGGCTGTTTCTCAGATACTTGTGCCGAGAATAAACATCGTGGGCGTTGATATTGATGAAGACCCCGAGACTATCAGGGAGATATTCCGTGATTCAAAATACTCCCGCATACCTGTTTATGAAAAGACGATAGATAAGATAGTGGGCATACTGCTGCAAAGTGATTTCTATGAGTATTATATTCATCACGAAAACGGCACGACCATTGCCGATATAATGACAGCCCCGATATACATAAGCGAAACGCAGCTTATTTCTCAGGCACTTAGGCAGATGCAGCGCAAAAAGGTGCATATGGCGGTGGTGGTAGACCAGTACGGCGGCACCGAGGGCATATGCACCCTTGAAGATATAATAGAAGAGCTCGTAGGTGAGATATACGATGAGAGCGATGAAGAGGACACATCCTTCATACGCTTAGGCGATGATGCCTTTGATATATCGGCAGAGCTTTCGGTAAGCGATTTCCTCGAGCGCATAGGCGCTGATGAAGACGAGATACAAAGCGATATGAACTCTATGGGCGGTTTTCTTATGGAGGTCTGCGGTCACGTTCCCGATAACGGTGAGGTGACACGCAGCGGCAGGTTCGAGCTGACCGCCGTCATGGAGGGCGAGCAGCGCATCGACCGCATAAAGGTAAGGATAATAAACGAAGAAAAGGAAGGGCAGTAAAATGGGCAAGAAGATAAAGAAACAACCGCTGACGGGGGCTGAGAAGGTATACAGAGGCTTGGGCATAGGGCTTTTTGCATACACGGTAGCCTGCGCAGGCGTGGGTGCGGTGATATTCCCGAAGATGACAAAGAACGAGAGCAAGTCTATGGCGATAGCCATGTCGGCAGTGTTCGGCGGGTATTTCCTCTACTGCGTTATACAGATGATACTGGCATTTCGCTATTACAAAAAGAGCGAGGAGTTTGCGGGCGTAGGTCACGGCGTTGTGCTTGCTGCGACCACGGTGATAAACATAGTCAACCTGAAATTCTTCCTTGTCATGCTCTTTGAGGGGCTTGGCAAGACAGAGACCGCAAAGAAGATAATCGGCGAGAGCATCTCCGAGACAGAGTATCTCCAGACCCTTTCGGGAACATGGACAGCGCTGCTTTTCGGCATGGTAGCGGTAATGGTGCTCGGCATACTTTGTACGGTGAAGCTGGTTAAGCGTATGGGCGAAAATTAAATGCATAATGCATAATTAAGGAGTCGCCTGCGGCGACAATATGCCCATTCGGGCTTGATATGCCGATGTGAAAAGGAGAACCGGAATGAAACTGATAAAACGAATAATATCCGCAGCGATCGCAGCGGCGGTGGGGGTTTGTATGGCTTCCTGCGGCGAGGAGGGCAGCTCGTCATCTATCGCCGAAGGCAGCAAGACGGGCAAATTCATTATCGCCCTCTACCCCGAGTATGCGCCTATAAGCTGCGAAAACTTTGAAAAGCTGGTGAGCGACGGCTTCTATGACGGAACTACATTTCATAGAGTAGTCGAGGGCTTTATGGCACAGGGCGGCAGCCCCACAGACCCGAACAACCTTCCCGCCACCATAAAAGGCGAGTTTGCAGAGAACGGCGTTGACAACAAGCTCTCCCACACACGGGGCATAGTGTCAATGGCAAGGGGTCGTACACCCGACAGCGCATCAAGCGGCTTCTTTGTCTGCTTTGATGACAGCAAGAGCAATGTGCTCGACGGCAGATATGCGGCATTCGGCGAGGTAGTCGAGGGCATGGAAGTGATAGATGACTTCCTCAACTGCGAGAGGGTGCAGAACAATATGGGCGAGATAGCCACCCCCGTGCTGCCCATAACCATTAAAAAGGCAGTCATGCTCGATACAAAGGACGGCGAACCCCACAAGGCAGAGTTCACCGTGACTTATACCCCGAAGGAAAAGTAAATGGAAGCGCTTATAAAATGGTTCGTGGGGCTTTTGCCTAAGAAATTGCAGGATATATACTATAAATATGAGGAAAAGTGGCTCTACCTCGTTTTCGGGGCGCTGACCACCCTTGTGTCTATCGTCACAAAGCTCATAATATTCTATGCAGTGCCCGACAACCCTAAGTGGGAGAACACCTGCGGCGTGGTGGTGTCGTGGATATGCGCTGTGACATTTGCATTTTTCACAAACAAAAAATACGTCTTTAAAAACGAGACAAAGACCCGTTCTGAGTTTTTCAGGGTATTTGTGTCATTCTACGGCGCAAGGCTTGCGACCCTGGTTATGGAGTGGCTGATATTCTTTATCTGCTGCGACCTGCTCGATATGAACCAGACAGTCATCACCTTTGCGAGCCAGGTGTTTATATTCATAGCGAATTACGTGCTCAGCAAGGTGTTCGTTTTCAAAAACAAGAAGGAGGAGGAACAGGCATGAAAAGGCTTATAGCAGTAATAATGGCAGCGGCGATGACCCTTGCCCTCGTTTCCTGCGGAGATGATGACAGCAGCAAAAAGAGCAAGAGCAAGTCGTCAAGCTCGCAGGCAAGCATGAAGAAATTTGACGAAATGGCAGGGGAGTATGAGTGCTATGACGTTATCACCAACTTCAACGGCTCTGACGCAGGCTACCGCCCCAGCGAGGCCGAGGAGCGCTTTAAGGGCAGCACCATAAAGCTCGAGGGCGACAAGCTCGAAATGGAGGGCAGGGAATACGACCTCAAAGCAAGCAAGAGCGAGAACGGCTATTACACCTACATGGTAGTGATAAAGGACAACGGCTACGACGAAAAGCCCCACAACAGCGACCGCAAGTTCTGTGACGAGGGCTTCGAGGGGCCTGTGTGGTTCATGTACGCTAAGGAGGGCACCGACCAGGGCGGCGAGACCCCTCTTGACAAGGACACGATAGAGATGTACTATTCCCCCAAAGGCACGCAGGATTGGTACTTTGCACTGGATTTTCATAGGAAATAACACAACAAAAATCCCCCGCCACACGGCGGGGGATAACTTTTCCCTTGACAAATCACAAATAATGTGCTATAATGATTATAGCAACTAAATA
>JAFYET010000002.1 GCA_017544125.1 Ruminococcus sp.
CCCCTACACCACATCTAATCAGGTAATAATAGTAAGAAAGAAATAATTCCTTTCCCCTGCCTCAATAGGGTGGGGGAAATGTTTTAGTAAAGGAGTGCTATGTGTTGGATAGCTTAATAGATTCCTTCAAGCAGAATTTCCTCGAGCAGGACAGGTGGAAGTACCTGACAGACGGTCTTATAACCACCCTTGAAATAACGGTATTTGCTGTATTAATAGGCTTTGTGCTGGGCTTTCTTGTGGCGATAATCCGCTCTACCCACGATAAGACGGGCAGGCATAAGATAGCAAATTTCATATGCAAGATATACCTTACAGTTATCAGAGGCACGCCTATGGTGGTGCAGCTGCTCATAACCTACTTCGTTATCTTCGGCAGTGTCAATATTGATAAGATACTCGTTGCGGTATTGGCTTTCGGATTCAACTCGGGGGCTTACGTGGCTGAGATAGTCCGTTCGGGTATAATGAGCATCGACAACGGTCAGTTTGAGGCTGGCAGGAGCCTGGGGCTTAACTACCGCCAGACTATGACCAGTATCATTCTCCCACAGGCGTTCAAGACGGTTCTTCCCGCACTTGCAAATGAGTGTATAGTGCTGCTTAAAGAAACATCTGTGGCAGGCTATATAGCCATTGCCGACCTCACAAAGGGCGGCGACATCATCAGGTCGCAGACATATTCGGCATTTATGCCGCTGATGGCAGTTGCGCTTATTTACCTTGTAATGGTAATGATACTCTCAAACCTTGTCGGAAGACTTGAAAGGAGGCTCGCTAAGAATGATAGACATTAAAGACCTCTGCAAGGATTTCGGTGAAGTGAGGGTGCTCAAAAACATCACCGAGACGATAGAAAAGGGCGAGAAGGTAGTTATCATAGGGCCCTCGGGCTCGGGCAAGTCTACCTTTCTTCGCTGCCTTAACCGTATGGAGACACCCACTTCGGGCGATATTTTCTTTGACGGTGAGAATATAGCAAAGGCAAACGAAAAGCAGCTCAATAAGCTCAGGCAGAGAATGGGTATGGTGTTTCAGCACTTTAACCTCTTCCCGCACCTGACTATAAAGAAGAATATAACCCTTGCCCCTGTAAAGCTCGGCATTATGACTAAGGAAGAGGCTGACAAGAGGGCGGAGGAGCTTTTGAGTATAGTAGGTCTGCCCGATAAGGCTGACGAATACCCGGTAAGGCTCTCGGGCGGTCAGAAGCAGAGAATAGCCATAGCAAGGGCGCTGGCTATGAACCCCGAGGTAATGCTTTTTGACGAGCCGACCTCGGCACTTGACCCCGAAATGGTAGGCGAGGTGCTGGAGCTTATGAAAAAGCTCGCTGATGACGGCATGACAATGGTGGTCGTCACCCACGAAATGGGCTTTGCGAAAGAGGTGGCATCACGTGTGCTGTTTATGGCTGACGGTGCTATACTCGAGCAGGGTGAGCCAAAGACGTTTTTTGAAAACCCGCAGAATCAGAGACTAAAGGATTTCTTATCAAAGGTGCTGTAATATGGATCTGAGGATATACCTGTATAACAAGCCCGTGTCGGATATCAAGGCGCTTCGCACCGAGGTGTTCATAGATGAGCAGGGCTTTGAGAATGAATTTGACGAAACAGACAATAAGGCGACTCATGTGCTGATATACGACGGCAAAACGCCCATAGCCACAGGCAGACTATATTCCGATGATGGTCAGAGCTACCATATAGGGCGTGTGTGCGTCAGGAAGGAATACAGGGGCAAAAAGCTCGGCAGGCGTGTGCTTTCAGCGCTTGAGGAAGATGCAAGAAAAGCAGGCGGCAGCGAGGTGAAGCTGTCGGCACAGTGCAGGGCAAAGGAGTTTTACGAAAAGTGCGGCTATACTGCCACAGATGACCTGCACGATGATGAGGGCGTGCCTCATGTTACAATGATAAAAAAGCTAAGATAAATCATACGGATAAAGGAGCAGGTTATATTCTTGCTTCTTTTTTCAAATTTAATTGGCTTTTGATTTACAGTTTGTGAAAAGTGAATGAAAAATGAGCTATATTCTTGACAAATGCTCTAAAAAAGATTAAAATGTTAAGGTAGATAAAAACGAAAATCACCGTGTATATATAAAGGAGAAACTATGGAAAAGGCAAAGAAACTATTTAAAGACCTGCCCGCAAGAACAAAGGTCTTTTGCAGTACACATATGCTTTTTATGCTGTATGTGTTCTCGGCACTTGTCAATTCATTCGTGCTGAGGGTGTTTACGGTAAAGTTTACATATAACTTTATAAAGCCGATATTTGCCGATGTGGCGGCGGTGCTTATCATCGGTATGTTCAGCTTTCTTATAAAGCCAAAGCGCAGGATAATATACTATATGATATTCAACTGCCTGTTTGTTTTCCTGTGTATCGCAAACTCGATTTACTATACAAACTATAAGTCGTTCGCGTCCGTTTCGCTGTTGTCAACGGCATCACAGCTCGGCGGCGTTATGGACGCAGTCACCAAGAATATCATGGAGCCTAAGGACCTGCTTTTCCTGTGGTCAATACCGGCTATGATAGTCCTTAGCATATTCATAAAGAAAAAGCGCCACGGCTATTACGATAAGCTCGCAGAGCAAAAGAAGGGCAAAAAGTACTTCCTGCGTACACTTATCGTGGGCTTTGTGTTTGCGGGAACTGCGGCGCTCATGTTCTCGGGTACGGATTACAGCCGTCTGAGAAAGCAGTGGAACAGAGAGTATACCCTTGCTACCTTCGGGCTTTATACCTACCAGATATCCGATACCGTGCAGAGTGTTTACTCAAAGATAAACCTCATGTTCGGCTATGACGAGAGCAAGGAGCAGTTTACAAGCTTCTATACCGATAAGGACACTAAGGACGCTGTCAGCAAGAAGAATGAATACAGCAATATGTTCAAGGGCAAGAATATGCTCGTTATCCACGCCGAGAGCATACAGGGCTATACCCTCGGTACTTATATGAACGGCGAGGAGGTAACGCCTACCCTCAACAAGCTCGCAAAGGAAGGGCTTTACTTCAATAACTTCTACGCTCAGGAGAGCGTTGGTACAAGCTCTGACTCGGAGTTTACATTCTCCACCTCGCTGATGCCCGCATCTACGGGTACAGTTGCTATCAATTACTGGGACAGGGATTATACCTCGATTCAGAAGCTCGTTAAGGATAAGGGCTATTTTGTATTCAGTATGCACGGCAACAACGGCTCATACTGGAACAGAATGAACCTGCATAATTCCCTCGGCTATGATAAGTTCTTTAACTACACTACCGACTTCAATATTGATGAGACAATAGGTCTGGGTCTTTCAGATAAATCCTTCTTCAAGCAGGCAGTGCCTAAGATAAAGGAGATAGACCAGAACAACAAGAACTGGTACGGCGCTATGATAATGCTCACAAACCACACCCCCTTTACCGATATAGAGCGTGTCAGCGACTTTGATGTTACCTTCAAGTATAAGAAGGTAAACGAAGAGACAGGGCTTTATGAGGAAGTCTCTGCACCGTTCCTCGAGGGAACAAAGCTGGGCAGCTATATCAAGAGCGTTCATTACGCAGATGAGGCGCTTGCACAGTTTTTAAATGACCTTGACAACGAGGGTCTGCTCGATGACACTGTAGTAATAATCTACGGCGACCATGACGCAAAGGTCAAGGAAGAGGAGTATGAGTATTACTACAACTATAACCCATTTACCGAGACAGTTCTCGAGGAGGGTGACCCCGGCTATATACCTGTTGACGATTTCTATTATAACATCAACAGAAAAGTGCCTTTCATAATCTGGCAGAAAGAGCCTCAGTATGAGCCTAAGGAGATAAGCACTGTAATGGGTATGTATGACGTGCTGCCTACCCTTGGCAATATGTTCGGCTTCAATAACCCCTATGCCCTCGGTCATGACGTTATGTCGGTAGGCGAGGATAAGGAAAACGTTGTCATCTTCCCCAATGGCAATTTTGTAACAGATACTATCTACTACAACAGTCAGAAGGATATCTACTTTGACCTAAAGGATTATGAGAACGTGGCAATGAACGCTTCCTGCAACCAGGTGTATAAGGATATACCCGATCCCGTGTACGATGAGACGAGAGACGGTATCTTCAAGGCTATAGACGATGAGCGATACTCCGCAGCCGCCTGCGATGCCAGAAAGGACGACGGCGTTGTCGATGAAGCCTACATTCAGGCATACTCAGATTATGCCGAGCTGAGGATAAGCATCTCCAACTCGATAATCTACTATGATATGATAAACAAGACCGCCGACGGCTTTACTGACCTCGAGGTCAGTGATGAGCCTTATGAGCAGCCTGACGAAGAATACTCGGTATTCGCCCCGCCATCATATCACAAGAGCAAGCATATAAATGCAGCTTAAACAGTATTTTAAAAGATATGGCCTTTTTAGGTCATATCTTTTTTTGTTGCTGCATAAACTTAATCAGAAACGCTTTAAGAACGTGTTTTGATTACATACAGGGAGGATATATGTTATGCAGGTAAGTGAACTTAAACAAAAAAGCACTTCTCTTGAAAGCCTTGTGCGCATTTTTGATGAGGGTGTTGAGCAGACGGTGGAGAAGGACTTCGTGCTGCCCGATTACTGCCCCGATATCTTCAGGATAGTCAAGTGCCGCTGCTGCCCGAGGATACTTTCATACAGCTTAAGCGGGCGCAGGCTGACATTTGAGCTGGCTGTATCGCTCAAGCTGATATATGAAAGCGAGGGCAGCAGCAGGCTTGGCTTTACCGAGCAGAAGATGCAGTATTCCAAATCGGTCGAGCTGCCGAAAGAAGCTGACAGAGCTTATGTAAAGCTCACCCCCGTCTGCGATTATGCCGACCCGAGGGTGGTCAACAAGCGCCGCATTGATGTAAGGGGCGCTGTCACCACGAGGGTGTGCGTTATGGCAAATGAGCAAAAAAGCATAATAAGCGAGTGTACGGGTGCGGGGGTCGAGCTTAAAAAGAGAACCGTTTCATTCCCGGCAAAGAGAATATGCCTTGATAAGCGGGTCACTATTGTCGAGGAGTTTGAGCTTGGCGAGACAAAGCCCAGACCCGCCGCCGTTATCAGGTGCGACTGCGCCGTGATAAAGGGCGAGCATAAGACGGTTTCGGGCAAGATAGTGCTAAAAGGCGATGCCGAGGTGTCGGTGCTGTATTCCACCCTTGAAGCGGAGAAGGAGAGCTTTGACACCATGCGCTTTACAGTTCCTTTTTCAAAGATAATAGATGCCGACGGGGTAGATGAGAGCTTTGATATGTGTGCGCAGATAAGCTGTGCTTGCTGTGAGATAATGCCAAAGGGCGAGGGCGCATCGACCCTTGAATGTGAGATAGTGCTGCTGTGCGAGATAAGCGCTGTATGCATGATGACCGCCGAGGCTGCCGGCGACGCATATTCCACAGTGTACGAAACCGCCTGCACATTTGACGATGTGCGAATAGAGGGTAAGCCGTCAGCGGTGGATATGAGCATATCAAAAACCGTCACCGTGGGGTCGCCCGATGAGCAGATAAGCAGGGTATACGATTGCTGCGGTGAGCTGAACGGGCTAAGCACCCGATATGACAGTGAAAAGAACGCTTTCCTGCTGCTTGGCAATATCAGAATGTGTATGCTCGGTCTTGCTGAGAGCGGCAGACCTGTGTATCTTGAGCGTGAGGAGCCCTTTGAGGCTGTGATAGACGGGGGCGGCTGTGTTACAGCACAGAGCAGGGTGGATATAAACGCATTTGTAAGAAGCACATCATTCAGGCTTACAGAGCCGGGCTCTGCCGAGCTGACCGCACAGATATGCGTTACGGGGCATATCACCGAATGCAGCGAGTATAAGCTGTTGACGGCGGTCGATGTGCTGCGTGATAAGACCCTGCAAAGGGCTCAGGGCTGTGCTGTGAAGCTGTGTCGTGTAGATAAGGAAACCGATATATGGGATATAGCCAAGAAGTATTCCACCAAAGCAGAGCTTATAGAGCAGGAGAACGACCTTACGGATATGACCGCTGCCAAGGGCAGTATGCTGCTCATACCGCTTATATGACAAAGAGAGGAGAGATGATGATGAGTGATATATACGGCGATATCGCCAAAAGAACCGGCGGCAATATATACATAGGCGTTGCAGGCCCCGTGAGAACAGGCAAATCCACATTCATAAAGCAGTTTATGGAAAGGGCGGTTATACCCAACATCGAGAGCGACTTTATGAGAGAGCGTGCAACAGATGAGCTGCCCCAGTCATCGGGCGGGCGCACTATAATGACCGCCGAGCCTAAGTTCATACCCGAGGAGGCTGTAAGCATAAGCATAGGGGAGAGCACACAGATGAACGTCCGCCTCATCGACTGCGTGGGGTACATAATACCCTCGGCGATAGGCTATATCGAGGACGAAGCCCCACGCATGGTCAAGACCCCGTGGTTTTAGGACGAGGTGCCTTTTAATATGGCAGCCGAGGTGGGCACACGCAAGGTCATCACAGAGCATTCAACGGTAGGGCTTGTGATAACCACAGACGGCTCAGTTACCGACCTGCCCAGAGAGGAATACGAGGAGTGCGAGGAGAGGATAATCGACGAGCTCAAAGCCATTGATAAACCCTTTGCGATAATACTCAATTCCACCGACCCCGAAAGCGACGAGGTGCTGGCGCTTGCCGACAGGCTCTCCGAGAAATACGGCAGACGTGTGCTGCCGTTAAGCTGCGCATCACTTACCGATGATGATATACAGCGGATAATGACAGAGCTTCTCTACTCATTCCCGGTGCAGGAGATAAGCATAGAGATGCCCTCGTGGATAAACGCCCTTGACAACGACCACTGGCTGCGGCGTGAGGTCTTCGGTCACATAAAGGATTCTGCCAAGGGTATAAGCAGCCTGCGTGATATGGAGGGCTTTGCGCTGTCTTTAAAGGGCTGTGAGCATATAACCGACAGCGAGCTTCGCAGGGTGGATCTGTCAGACGGCAGCGTGCTTATATCAGCTAAAATGGCAGACGGTCTGTTCTTTAAGATAATAGGCGAGTGTACAGGGCTTGAATGCGACACCGAGAGCGACCTTATGCCGCAGATACTCTCGCTTGTGAGCTTCAAAAAGCGCTTTGAGAAGTTCTCATCTGCCCTTGACGATGCCGAGCAGAAGGGCTGGGGAATAGTTATGCCCACCGAGAGCGAGCTTGACCTTGCCGAGCCCGAGATAATCAAGCAGGGCGGCAAG
>JAFYET010000127.1 GCA_017544125.1 Ruminococcus sp.
AGCGATACCGATAGCGCCCTCAGCAGCAGCGAATGACTCGTGACCTGCTAAGAATGCGAAGCACTCGGTCTCCTCCTCGAGGAGCATCTTGCCGAGGTTGCCGTGGCCGAGACCGACCTTACGCTGGTCAGCAACAGAGCCGGGTATGCAGAATGCCTGAAGACCCTCGCCGATAGCAGCAGCAGTCTCAGAAGCCTTTGTGCAGCCCTTCTTTATAGCGATAGCGCAGCCTACTGTGTAAGCCCACTTAGCGTTCTCAAAGCAGATAGGCTGAATGCCCTCAACGAGCTTGTAGATGTCAAGACCCTTAGCCTTGCAAACCTCTGCGCACT
The DNA here is from genome assembly GCA_017544125.1 of Ruminococcus sp. Lineage (GTDB taxonomy): Bacteria > Bacillota > Clostridia > Oscillospirales > Ruminococcaceae > NK3A76. The sequence goes on from JAFYET010000127.1 coordinate 333, forward strand.
CCTCTATGGAGTTTATACCGTATTCCTTTATAACAGCAAGTATCTGCTTTTCTCTTCTCTCGTAGGATTCAAATAATGCCATTTTCTAAGCCCTCCTTATTCCTTTCTCGGGTCAACGAGCTTAACAGCGTCGCCGACTCTGCCGTACTGACCCTGAGCCTTCTCAAATGCAGTATTTGCATCATCGCCTGCCTTGATGAAGTCCATCATCTTGCCGAAGTTTACAAACTTGTAGCCAATGATCTCATTATCCTCATTGAGTGCAAGCTTTGTAACATAGCCGTCAGTCATTTCAAGGTAACGGGGACCCTTAGCGAGTGTACCGTACATTGTACCCACCTGTGAACGAAGACCCTTGCCAAGATCCTCAAGACCAGCGCCTACAACAAGACCGCCCTCGGAGAATGCAGACTGTGAACGTCCGTAAACTATCTGGAGGAAGAGCTCTCTCATAGCTGTGTTGATAGCATCACATACAAGGTCTGTATTGAGTGCTTCAAGAATTGTTCTGCCGGGGAGTATCTCGGAAGCCATAGCAGCCGAATGTGTCATGCCCGAGCAGCCGATAGTCTCAACGAGTGCCTCCTGTATAACGCCCTCCTTAACATTAAGTGTGAGCTTGCAGGTACCCTGCTGGGGAGCACACCAGCCAATGCCGTGTGTGAAGCCGGAGATATCCTTTATCTCCTTTGCCTTGACCCACTTTGCCTCTTCCGGTATCGGAGCAGCACCGTGAGCTGCGCCCTGTGCGATAGGACACATCGTTTCTACTTCGTGCGAATAGATCATTACAAAAAACTCCTTTCGTTTTTGGAAATCCATAATAAAAGCCGATAATTTCTGCAAAGCCAACACAGAAGTCATCAGCTATAACAATCGGTCAGACAAGACCCTTTGTTACCACTATAATTATACACGTTTTGAGCCTAAATGTCAATAGGCGATAATGTTAATTTTCTGACTATGGGGCTTATAGTTTTAGTATATTTAGGACCCCCGCCTTTCTTGCCGCATTATTCACGCATAAAAAAGGAGCGCCCGCAAGCGCTCCTTTATCTTTCAGCTATTAGTCATCCTTTTCAAGATAGACCTTGAAGTCATCTTCTTCGATAACGAGCTGGTCGTCCTTAAGCTCGCCTTCCTCGTCATCACCGTCAACAGTAAGGGTGATGCTGTCGCCGTCAGCCTCCCATTCAAGATCCTTAGATTCACCGCTAATGGTTATCTTGCCTTCGCCGCCCTTTTCTATCTCTACTTCCATAAAGGACTTGACAAAGCCGCCCATTTCTTCATCGTCTTTGTCATAAGTCTTGCCGCCCTCTTCCACCTTTACGCTCTTCCAGGTGCCGTGGAACTGGCTGTCACAGCCTGTGAGCAGTACGCAGGTCATTGCTGCGAGAACCAAGAGGATAGCCATTTTCTTAAGATTTTTCATGATACTTCTCTCCCTTATAATATATTATCATCTGAGACAAACCCTCTGTCTCTTGTGGTAATGATAGCATAAAACGCCCAAAATGTCAATACCCGGGGGTGTTTTTCAGCTAATAAGTTGTTTATCCTGTGCAAATTGGTATTTGTGGGGGTAACAAAAAATAAGAAGGTTTTGGGGTCAAGCCCTTTTCCTCAAAAAGGGCTTGCGGGGACGGGGGCAGAGCCCCAGCGAGGTTTGGAGCAGAGCTCCAACGCCGTAGGCGCAAGGCGGCGAACAAGTTATAAAAGCATCACAACGCCCCGATTACAACAACCTTATAAAAAACGAATTGTTCGCCGCCCCGCCGCAAATGTCGAGGCGGCGCAGCCGCTGAGACCGTTTTGCGGCTGCCGCCGATAGGCGGCAAGAGCCGAGCGGAGCGAGGCGCACCAACCTCCCCTTAGGGGAGGTGCCTGCGAAGCAGGCGGAGGGGGAACTGCCGCCCAAACGCCGTCAGCTATGGAATACTCTCTCGCCTGCCCGACGCTACGCTCGGG
>JAFYET010000128.1 GCA_017544125.1 Ruminococcus sp.
AGGCTGAAAGCAGAAGAAACAAGCAGCAGCGCTCTTGCCCATTGCGCGCCCTTACGAAATTCAAGGGCAAAGAAAACATTTATTACCGATTCAATAAAGCGAAACACAAGCAAGCTATCAACAGTAAAAAACCTGTATACTATACCTATAAATTGCATTATTATCAGTATTCTGACTATATCAGCACCTTTTAAAGCCTTTTCGGTAAGCTCGTGGTCAAGACGTTTTTGTTCTTCTACGGTTATATCTTTATCGTCCATAAAGCAATCTCCTAACTATTGACCTAATTAAAGTATTCCCTTACGTCTTTATTGGCTACAAGGGTAAATGCACAAACGCAGTCAATAGCAGCCTCAGCAAGATACAGCACCCTGAAATTCACTATATTGTCCTTTATATGCATAAGCACTATAAATGCAAGAAGTGCAGCGGTGATATAATTTGTCATGGGCTTCTTTTGCAGCATAAGGTAAGCAAGGGCTGCAAACACACAGAGAATCACGATATTCTGAAAGCTGAAGCCAAGCAGGAGGTTGACTATACCCTTTATTACAAAATAACCGCCCATAAGGCCGATAAGGTTTCTTCCGTTTACCGAATGACCCATACGGCATTACTCCTTGACAACAAAGGGCGAGATATCTATCTCCTCACCGTCTGCCCAGAGGCGCTCTAAGTTATAGTGCTCTCTCTCCTGAGTATAGAAAACGTGAACGACTATATCCTGATAATCGAGCACTATCCAGTTAGAAGCGCTGTAACCCTCTGTATGGTTGGGGTCGATACCGAATTTCTGCTTCATCTGATATTCCACCTCATCGGCAAGTGCCTTTGTCTGAGTAGTGGAATCACCGTTTGCTATAACAAAGTAATCTGCGATAATGGTAAGGTCCTTTATACCTATCGCCTTGATATTCTCAGCCCTCTTTGAATCGAGTGCGGAGATTATACATCTGAGCTTTTCATTTGTCTGATCGTTTTTCATCAGCCTGCTCCTTTCCTTGTCTTATCATTCTTTTCCTTTTTTACGGTTTCTGAAAGAAACCTGTTATAAGCTGCAAGAGTTGACAGCGGGATAGTATTTCCCTTTGTCACCGAGTCGGTTATTGAGAATTTAAGTGCTTCGAGCATAGCTCTTTCAAGACCACTGACAGCGAGCTTGCGCATACGCTTAACATCTTTATAATCCCTGTCCGCCGAGATAAGGTCGGCAAGGTAGACGATAGCTGCAAGCCTTGACATATCACCTGACGCAACGGTATGGTAGCGTATTGCAAGTATCACGTCCATATCCTCAATACCGAAGACGAGTCTTGCAAGCTCGGCACCCGCAACTGCATGAAACAGTGCGTGAGAGGTCTTTTCCACCTCATCGACATTAAGGTAAGACTTAGTCACATACTCACGCTGCTTTTCAATAGGCAGCTCCTTTGCGACATCATGAAGAAGCCCTGCCACGAGCGCTTTATCAACATCTTCACCGTAGAGCTTCGCAAGCTCGACAGCCGCATCTGCAACATTGACAGAGTGGTTATATCTTTTCTTTGAAAGATTAGCCTTAAGGTATTCCTTATACCTTGTTATCAGTTTTTTATCAGTCAATTCAATACTTCTTTCTGATAGAGTGAGTTTTCATATATATATTTTACTACATTTTCCTGCAAATAGCAAGAGGGGGAAGCGCCGTTTTGTATCATTTTTCTTATCTCAGACGACGAGACCTCAAAAGCCGGGGCATCGCAAATGATGACACGCCCGCCCTTTTGGAATAGAGCTGCCTTTGCGGCATCGAGCACTCCCCTGTCACCGTCCTGACGTGAAACGCAGACAAGTGTACACATTGAAAGTATACGCTCATACTCAAACCACTTATGGAAGTTAACAAGGCTGTCGCTGCCGACAATGAAGTAAAGCTCATACTCAGGGTATTCCTCACGGAAATGTTCAAGAGTATACACCGAATAGCTTTTGCCCTCACGCTTAAGCTCATAATCGGAGTAGATGATATCGTTCACCTCGCCGAAGGTAAGTTTAAGCATATTGAGCCTGTGCTCACCCGACACAAGACCCTTGCTCTCTTTATGTGGCGGAAGGGCGTTTGGTATGATGATACAAAGGTCTGGTTCAACAGATGCCCTTGCAGCATCAAAGGCATTCTTATGCCCGAGATGCACAGGGTCAAAGGTGCCGCCGTAGATGAGAAGCCGTTTCATATTATTTGTTTCTGAGCCTGATGACAGGCTCTTTTTCGTTTCTCTTATAGAGGATAGCCTTTGAGCCGATACACTGAACGACCTCGGCGTTTATACGCTCTGCTATATCAACTGCTGCCTCCTTAGCGGTAAGCAGTGAGTTATCGAGAACCTTTATCTTAACAAGCTCATGCACTCTCAGGTAGTCATCTATCTGAGCGACCTGTGCATCATTTACGCCGCCCTTGCCTATCTGAAATACAGGCTCTAAAGAATTGGCAAGAGCCTTAAGCTCTGCTCTTTGTTTAGGTGTTATCATTTGTTATCCCCTTTATCAAGTTTTTCAAGAAGTGCCTTAAGAGCATTGGCTCTGTGAGACACACTGTTTTTTACGCTGCTGTCAACATCGGCAAAGCTGACACCGTTATAAAGAAAAACGGGGTCATAGCCAAAGCCGTTGCTGCCCGAGGGGGCGTGCGCTATTACGCCGTCTACCCTGCCTTCAACAGCTATCTCACGCCCGTCGGCGTAGATAAAATGAATGGTACACATAA
>JAFYET010000129.1 GCA_017544125.1 Ruminococcus sp.
ATGCACCGCCTATGCCGAAAAGCAGCGAAAGTGCGATACACGAGGTCGTCAGCGGGAATGCCACGTTGGTTGCGGCGTTTCCGAGATAGCCCACCTTCTGCCCGATAAACAGCTGATCGACGATGTTGTAAAGTGCGCCCACCAGCATTGCTATTATGCTTGGCACCGAGAATTTGAGCATCAGCTTGCCCAGGGGGGCGGTGCCGAGTATGTTTTGCTTTGTGTCTGTCATTTTATCAGTCCCGTTTCTGTTTTGTTCTTTGCAAAAATTATCATTCCCCCACGAACAGGTGAGGGAATGACCGCAATAACTATTATAGTATATATTATTACAAATTTCAAGGCGTAACGCCAAATTTTATTGATTTGCTCAAATATTGACCTCGATAATAACAGAATCTGTGCCATTTAGCTTACAGCTGAGAGCATCGGGCTGGTGGGTCGAGGCATACATTGTAAAATGATGACATTTTACCCTCTCACCGTTTTCAAGCACTATGGTGAATGCCCTTTCGGGAATAGCTATGCTCACACTGCCGCTCTGCCCTGCCTTGGTATTTACCCTTGCAAAGCCGCAGAGGTGGTGATTCTCAGCACATCTTACATCATCGGGGCTTATATAAAGCTCGATAACGTCCTGAGTATCAACGCTGCCGGTGTTTTTGAAGCTGACCTCAGCTGTGCCGTCCTTGAATTCAACACCCGTTACTTCGACCTTTGAGTAGGTAAGCCCATATCCGAAGGGGTAAAGCACGTTTTCGTTGTTTATGATATACCTGTATGTTCTGCCCTTCATCGAGTAATCGGTAAACTCGGGCAGCGCATCAGCCTTGTCGTAGAATGTGACAGGCAGCTTTGCCGAGGGTGATACCTTGCCAAAGAGTATATCGGCAAGTGCCCTGCCGCCCTCAGAGCCGCTGTACCATGCGTGAATCAGCGCATCGAACTTCGTTTCTGTGTTTATGGCGCTTCCTGCGGCAACAACGGTTATTATCGGCTTTCCTGATTTCTTTACGCACTCGATTAGCTTGCGCTGGCTCTCGGGCAGGCGCAGGTCTATCTTGTCACCTGCGGCGAACTCGTTGCCCGTGTCGCCCTCTTCGCCCTCGATAGTTGCATCAAGACCTAAGCAGAGTATAACAACGTCTGCAAGTGAAGCGACAGTGTATGCTTCGCTGAGTCTGTCATCAGGCTGTGCAAGCACCGACACCCTGTCTTTGAAAAGGTGGCAGCCCTCGGAGTAGAGCACACGCCCGCCGAAGCTCTCCTTTATCCCGTCAAGGAATGTGTGGTAGGTGTCAGATGTGCCGTTGTAGTTGCCCTCTAAAACCGCCGTGCTTGCGGCTGTGGGGCCTATGACGGCAATGGTGCTGAGCTTGCTCTTATCAAGAGGGAGTATGCCGTTATTTTCAAGCAGCACTATGGCTTTTTGTGATGCCTCGTATGACTTTTGCTTATGCTCATCACAGGCGCATACCGTGTAGGGTATATCGTCATAGGGTGTTGTTTCGTCAAGCATACCCAGCTTGTATCTTGTGGTAAAGAGGTGAACTGCCGCCTCTCTTATCTTCTCCTCGGTGGTAAGCCCCTGCTCGAGTGCTGTGAGCAGGTTTACATAGCAGCAGCCGCAGTTTACATCGCAGCCTGCGTTGAGTGCCATAGCAGCGCTCTCAACAGCGTTGGCTGTTACCATGTGGTGTGCATGGAAGTCATTTATAGCCCAGCAGTCGGAAACGAAATACCCCGCAAAGCCCCATTCATGCAGCTTGCCCATAAGGTGATCGCTTGCGCAGGCGGGTTCGCCGTTTACACGGTTATATGCCCCCATAACGCCCTCGACATCGGCTTCTTTTATAAGCTCTTCAAATGCGTAAAGGTAGGTGTCTTCATGGTCAAAGGCATTGACATCGGCGTTGAATTCATGCCTTACCCCCTCAGGACCTGAGTGAACGGCAAAGTGCTTGGCACAGGCGGCAGCCTTCATAACATCATTATCGCCCTGAAGCCCCTTTACAAATGCCTTGCCAAGGGTGGCAGTCAGAAACGGGTCTTCGCCGTATGTTTCCTGCCCTCTGCCCCAGCGTGGGTCACGGAAGATGTTGATATTTGGTGCCCACATGGTAAGCCCCTTGTAAATATCCCTGTCGCCCAGTTTGGAAAAGGCGTTGTACTTTGCCCTTGTCTCGGTAGAGGTGATGTCAGCCACATCGAAGATGAGCTTTTCATCAAAGCTCGCAGCCAGCGCTATCGCCTGCGGAAAAACGGTGGTTATGCCGTTTCTTGCAAGCCCGTGGAGCGACTCGTTCCACCAGTTATAGGCGGGGATACCCAGCCGCTCTATCGCAGGGGAATCATACCTAAGCTGCGAGGCTGCCTCCTCGACAGTCATTTTGCCTACGAGCTCTAAGGCTCTTTTCTTTGCATTTTCAAAAGCTCTTACATTTTTCATTTTTCTCCTTCCGCCGTAGCGGTATTGTAATAAGGTCGTGACGAAAGCCATTCTTTACGTCAGTTATATTATAAGATAATTTTTGCCAAAAATCAAGAGCATAAGAGAAAAAGATATGAAATTGTTAGAAATATTCATACAGAAAAATGATACAAAAGCAGGCTTTTTTATACATCGCAGTTTTTCCTGCGCTTTATCATAAAATGCAGAACAGATGCCAGCGCTCCGAAGATAAGTGCGGCACTTATGCCCGCAGCAGCTGCGGTAAAGCCCCCTGTCAGTACGCCTAAGAAGCCCTTTTGCGATACAGCTTCTTTAACGCCCTTTGAGAGATTATAGCCAAACCCCGTGAGCGGCACGCTTGCCCCTGCCCCTGCAAGGTCAACAAGCGGCTCATACAGCCCGAGAGCGCCGAGCACCACACCTGCCACCACGTAAGCGACCAGTATGCGTGCGGGGGTGAGCTTTGTAAAATCTATCAGCGCCTGCCCGATAAGACACAAAGCACCGCCTATAAGAAAAGCATAAAGATAAACCATATAAACCCCTCCTTACGATGTGTGAGAGAGCCACACTAAATGCGATACAGACGGTATGCTCTCGCCCTGCTGGGTCATG
>JAFYET010000130.1 GCA_017544125.1 Ruminococcus sp.
GCTGTCACTTATTACAAGAGAGCTCTCGCACCTTAACTCAAACTACCGCAGGGCGATGGTGGCGTACTATGTTGACGGGCTCCCGGTCAGGGAGATAGCCGGGCGCTTTGATATCACGCAGAGCATGGTCAAGTATCTTCTCTTTCAGTCACGCAAACGTATCAAGGAGGGCATAAATATGGAAAAGAATTACGGTAAACTGAGCTACGACCCGATAGAGCTTGAAATGGCATTCTGGGGCAGGAGCAACCGCTACTACAAAGAATTTGACGACAAGCTGAGCCAAAATATACTCATGTGCTGCTATTACGATAAGCAGACAGAGGAGCAGATAGCCTTGCAGCTCGGCGTGCCTACGGCGTATCTTGAAGATAACATCAAAAAGCTGACAGAATACGGTTTGCTCACCGTCAAAAACGGGCTTTATCAGACCGATGTGCCGATAATCACAAACGATGTTTTTGCCGATGTCGAAAAGGTAAACAGCACGGCTGTGACTGAAATAGCCGACAAGATAAGCACTGCGATAGACAGCATGGCTGATGATGTGAGAGCGCTGGGTTTCTACGGGTGCGATATGCCGCAGAACACTCTTAAATGGCTGCTTGTGTCGCAGATCCTGTTTTTTGCATATATCGATATGGCATTCAGCGACAAGCCGCTTGATTTCCCGACAGATAAGTTCGGCGATGAGTGCTTCCGCTTCTTTGTCGAGAAATCAGCAAGCGACCCCTACAGCGTGGGAACATCTTCTATGCACAGCACCAGCGGCATGGTGCTTTTCTGGGACGTGCTGATAAACGGCGAGAGGCTGCACGTTAAGATGAACGATTCAAGGATAGATATGCTCGTGACCCTTGCAAGCCGCCAGCCCCAGACCGAAAACGAAAAGCTCGTATGCTCAGAGCTTATTAAGTCAGGCGTTGCTGTCAGGACAGATGAGGGCATAAAGCCCAATTTCCCCTGCATGACAAGAGAGCAGGGAGACAAGCTCAGAGAGATGATACAGCCCCTTTGCAGGGAGATATGCGATGATGTCATCTCACGCAGCGAGAGTGTCAGAAGGGTGCTGCTCGACCACGCACCTGCGCACCTTGCAGACTACGTCGGCAGAATGGGCACTCTGCTCTCATACCGTGAGACAGAGCAGATAATGCAGCATCTTTGCGAGAGCGGCAGGCTTATCCCCATGAAGGGCGGTATGTCGGGGACTACTGTGATGTATATATATTAATTGATCAGCGGCACATCTTCGGGTGTGCTGCTTGATTTTTTGTGCTCAAAATGCTATAATATTTGAAAAAGGAGAGATATCTGTGGAGTTTTCATTTTTCTTTTATTCGGAGTGCAGCTGCAAAGCTTTGTATGATGAAACACTTGAATTGATCAAGAGAATATCTGATGACTATATATGCAATAATGATGTAATATCGAGCAACCCCGTGCAGGTGTGGTTTGATAATGATAGCTATGCAGATAAAGATGACTATGTTATAAACGAATATGGCTTTAAGAATAATCACGAGTTAATGTTTTATGTGTATCGTTCTGATATGGAAACAGGAATCAAATTGATGTTTGAAATCATTGATTGTATTATTACTGAATCTGATGTTAGTGAGTTTGTTTTGCAAGACCCTTGGGGGATGTGGGTGATGAAAAGCGCAAACGGCAAAAAGCAGCTTCGTGATACCGATGCTTTTGAATATCCATTTGAACTGCTTGGCTGCTCGTCAGAGTTTGAAAGGTGTGAGGCTAAGAAAAATGGGTGAGCTATCATTTTCCCTCTCTTGATTTTTCCCCCGCAATATGTTATAATATACAGGTAAAAAAATATCTGTATGGAGCTGATAACAATGAACAAGAAAATAACAGTCATCAAGGGCGACGGTATAGGTCCCGAGATAGTGACACAGGCACAGGTCGTGCTTGATAAGGTGTGCGAGAAGTTCGGGCATACTTTTGAGTATACCGATATTTTAATGGGCGGCTGCTCGATAGATGCCTGCGGCGTTCCGCTGAC
>JAFYET010000131.1 GCA_017544125.1 Ruminococcus sp.
AAATGTTTGTAAATATCCGCCTTTCAAATTCCTTTAAGCCGAGTTTTATCATACCGCTCACCTCCTGAACATATTTACGGGCTGCTTATCAAGCTGGGTGGATATCATTATATTTATCATCACAAAAAGCACGCCTATAAATATAGCGTAGATGTATAGATAGGTATTCAGCGAATAGACCTCACCGATCCTGTCGATAAGGTATGTAAGCCTTGGCAGTATCAGCTTATGATAGGCAAGGGCGCACAGAGTGAAGATAAGCGTTGCGCTGCCGATTATTTCTATGAGGTACATTAGCCTTATCCTGCCCCTTGTGCAGCCGTTTAAACGCATAACTGACATAGTCTTTCGCCGTGTGAAGATGATATAGCGATAGAGTATTGCAAGAATAATTGCCGCCAGCACCGACAGCACCACCGATATCATCATAATAGACACATAGAATGTCTTTTCCTTGGTGTCTACCGTATACATCTCGGGGAAGTTAACATAGTCGCCGTAGACCTCTTCAAAGGCCTGCTTCATATGGCGGTAGGCATAGGTGCTTATGGGCTTATCGGGCATAATATTTACATCTTTTATTATTACATCATCCGGTATGGTTGAAAAGGGAACTTGTATAGGATCGGCTACTGATCCAACAAGGCCGATCACCTTATATTCCTTGCCGAAAAAGCGCACGGTCTTGCCTATTATCTCATTATCCCACGATTCGCTCTTAAGCACCATAACATTATCGCCGTTTTGCTCATTTTTATCGCTTATTTTTTCACCCGATACTGCATCGCCAACATTTCGGGCGGCAAACTTATGGAAGCTGAATATGCCAAGCTCTTTTCTGTATTCTATTCTTATGCTTGTTTCAGGCAAAAAGACGGGGGAATTCTCTTCCGACTCATTCAGAAAGTATTTTTTATTCTCTCCAAAGTCAAAATCATAATCGGGGTGTTCCTTGAAGGTATCGGGAGTATCACACCATATAAAGAATCCATCAAACTCCGTCTTAGTCTTTTCATCAAGCTTTGCGAGAACCTTTCTTACATCTCCGACAGTTGTTGTTCCGTCAGCCTCATAGTATTTATACGGTTCATACACCTGACCATTCATATCGGTACCGGGATCATCTATATGCTCGGCGGTTATGTTACCGAAGCAAATCGGAGTGTAAGCCATTATCATATTTCCGCTCGGGCCTACGTTTTTACCCTGTTCAAGCTCTGTAACCTTTGTCTGATAATTCTGATATACGCCGTGTGAGAACATAACGACCACCACAGCCACCACGCAGGAGAGGATATACATGACAAATACTGCGGGTGACTTGGCAGCGGTTATTCTGATGTTTTTGAAGATGTATCGCATGGCATAGCCCCCTCTCGTAATTTCCCTTATACTATATTATACGATAGAAAGTGTCGGAATGTGACAAATATCGGCAAAAATCGTATATATGCACAAATGGCAGTTGCTGCATTTGGCTAAACTGCTATGCTTTAAACAGCCTCTTATAGGGCGTTGTTGCCGCAGGGGAGGGGGGTATATATCACCCTCGTTTCCTCCCTTTGCTCAGTGCCGATGCTATGTCGGGGGTGAATGCTTTGAAGCTCTTTCTGGTGAGCAGTATCGTCACTATGCACATCACCCCGAACACCAATATAAGCGGCATAACAAACTCAATAAACCACATCTGGCTGTGCAAAAGATAATCGGTGTTGAGCTTGCTTATCCTGCTGTCATACTCAGCCATTTTCTGCGTGAACTCATTAAACATACTCTCGACCTGAAAATACGGGCGGTATTTTTCAGCCATTTGCTGCCGCTCCTCCCATAAAGCCTCCGAGTCAAGGTATGCAGCTCTCATCACACGCTGCATCAGCTTTATCAGCCCAAAGGCGGCGGCTGTTGCTATTATGGGTATGCGTATGCTGTCAAGCATCAGCCTGCGCCGCAGCTTTTTGAGCGGTGTGCCTACCGCACGCATAACCGATATCTGATATTCCTTTAAGCGTATCTTCATGCCTATGCCGTTAAAGTATGCCGCAAAGCCTAACAGCGACATCACAAGTATCAATATGCTCATAGAGCCTAACTGTGATGCGTTTTGCAAAAACAGCTCGTGCTTTTTCACTGTAAGTGATGTTTTCGTCATCTGTGTGCCGAGTGGCAGAGCATCGGCAGGCAGAGAATTTTCGGCAAAAACTTGTGTGTAATAAACATTTGATATGCCCATAGCCTTAGCACCTGTCGCTGTGGTAAGCAGGCTGTAATCATTGTTGCTCACAGCATCTTTTAGCACTCTCGGCACGCTCTTATCAAGATACACAACCGCACCGATTTTGACATCACTTAACGTCACCTTGTCGATACCGCAGCCGTTGTCTGTCATAAACGAGCCGAGGGTGAATTTATCGCCAGCCCTGAACGGCGACTCACCCGAGCGCACGCAGACTATCAGCTGCTCGCCCGAATTGAGCTTGTCTGTATCAATGCTGCCCTCTTTTACAAAGTCAGTCAGCTTTGATATTGTGTTTTTATCGGCGATAGTTGTTTTGTATGCGTAGAGATACTGCCTCTTGTCCAAAAACGCCTTGCCCTCGGCTGATGAGCTGTCATAGATAAACTTTCGCATCTCCTCATCACCAAAAGTAATGTTATAGCTAAGTGCGCTGTTTCTCTCATCTTCTGCTATAAAGGTATGCGAAATAAGCCCTGTGGATATTGCTCCGTTAAGGCTGTCAGCTGTGGTGTCATCTATGCCGTAGGGTACATCTGTCGCTTTGGCAAGGCGCAAGTTCTCATACTCTGTGGGCGAGGGCGGGTAGGTGACGTAGTATTCCTCTATGCCGTCCTCCACAAAATCATACTGCTCGTTATCACCGAATTTAGTCGTCACATAAGGGATAAACTCGCCCGTTTCGTTATCAAAAAAGCCTGTTGTCGTGTAGTAAAGCATATACCCGAACAGCGTGCCAAAGCATATAAGCGTAAGAGCCGCTGTCTGTATCACCGACACCGCCTTGTTAGCAAACGCCCTTGCTATACACGAGTGCAGAGAGGCTGCCTTTTTTGTGCGCCTGTGGGGGAGTCTGATATGCGACAAAAGTGCAGCAAACAGATACCCTGACAACAATACGATAAGCGAAAAAGCAGCCGCTGTCACAAACGGGTCTATTATATTATCCGTCACAAGCGGGTCGGTCGTGAAGCCCGAAAGGGGTCGCTCTTCAAGCACACCCGTCTGAAATCTGTATATACCCAAATAAACGCTCGCACCAAACGTAAGACCGAGCACCGTCTGAATTGCCGCAAGCATAATATATTCAAGTGCAAACATCAAACGCATACTGCGCTTTGACATTCCGATCTTTCTAAGCATTGAAAGGCTCGTTTCACGCTCGGCAAAGATATTTCGCATAACGGCTATGACCGAGAGTGCGGCAATAAGTGTGGCGATAATGCACAGCGCTGTCATGCTCCTTGTTTTGGCGGCAAAGCCATCAGCGCTGTAGGCATCTTTGGCGTTTACTGATTTGTTCTGCCAGAATGCCGAGGGTGCAACATCGCCTGTATAGCCTAACTCCTTGATAAAGAACCTGCCCACCTCATCAGCACTCTTAAACTCCCTTATATTATCAAGCATTGTGTAACTGTAAAGCGGCTTTTGCGAATCATCAGCGCTAATGTATATCATAGGTATATACCTGACCGTTCCCTCATCGGGCATTTCGTCATAGACATTCGTTTCACTCACCCATTCATCCTGCGAGCGTGAAAGCTCTCTTGAATAGCCGTAGCTTTTTTTATCGATTATCCCCACAAGGGTATATGTTCCGGTATCAAGGGTGATGCTGTCACCCACCGAGCCGAAAAAGCCCAGCCTGTCAAGTGCGTGACGCTCTATCGCTATCTCGCCCCCTTTTTCGGGCAGCCTGCCGCTTTCAAGGGGAATATGTGCAAGGTCATACGGGTCATCAAGCGTGCCGTATTCATACTGTATTGCCCCCTTACCCGTCTTGCCGAGAATGTTTATCCTGCCCTCGGTTGTCTTATCGGTTCTTAGCGCATTCAGTATATCAGCATCATCGCTTTGCCACATAAAGGAGTAATAGCCCTTAGCGTTATATGTATCGTCAAGAAAGCGCCGAAACTCCGCCCTCTGCATCAAAAACGCACAGCACACCACCGCACATAAAAGCACGCCCGAAAACAGCAGGGCGGCAAGGCTCCTTTTGTGCCTGCGCCAGTATTTGAATGTAACATACAAAAGAGTTTTCATATTTCCGCTCCTTAAATCCTTTCTATATCAAACCTGTTTCAGATGAGGGAGTTCTTATAAAGAATTGGTCAGATCTGCCAAATGCACAAAATGCTTCCAATAGATTTAGCACACTGTACAAATGCTATAATTATCCTCCCGTCAGATATCCCTATCACACTCCCGCACTGCTCTGCCGCCTTCGGGTCATGCATAACAATTCACCGCCTTACCGACATTATACCAAATTATTACACAGAAATCAATAGACGATCATTGATTCGATATCCAGCCTGTTTTTATCTCTTAGCAGAATCATCGAAGATGACTGTATACGCAGTCAGCACACACTGCACTACGTTCAATAGCAAATAATCGCCCGAGGTTTGATGACCCGGGCGATATTGTTTTGAATGATTTGCGCAGATGTGGTGGTTGGTATGAGGTGATGGTTGATGCCATGAAACCGTGCAAGGCACCGGTACATATTTTAAACAATTCAGCTGATCCTATATGATTTATTGGTATATCACTTGGTGGTTTCGCCTCTGTATAGTATCTTACCTGTAAGAATATCAACTAAATACGAACGTCCCATCCAATCATTCACAAGAATTCTATCATCGGGTCTGCTATGCATCCCCACATACGGTTGTTCTGTGGCTTCAGGAGGAAGAAATGGTTTTTGATCTTCAATTCTCCATAATAATTCTCCGTTAAAGTCATAAGCACATATATTATTCATATCCGTATCTACTCCCGGATCAAAATATAAAACTATAATAAACGAATCTGTCATACATACCTGATGAATTGTATTTCTGAAATTCTTTATTTTGTCGTTAATAATCATTTGATTAGTGCTTATATCTATTATATTCATATTGCCATCCTTTCGCTCATAAAAAA
>JAFYET010000132.1 GCA_017544125.1 Ruminococcus sp.
ATCATAGTCATCACCCATAGGTGTATTAGCTATATATACATTTTTAAGATTTGTACAGCCTTCAAATGTACTTGCACTGCCATAGTCACCCCATCTGAGACCAAGAGAGACGACCGTTGAAGGTATTCTCATGGTTGTCAGAGATGTATCACCCGAAAAAGCAGCATAGCCTAAGTACACAAGACTTGAACCTAAGTTGATATTATTTAGTGATGTACAATTACTAAAAGCATTGTTGCCAATATATACGGGATTTCCTTTATTGATTACAGTTGTAAGCGCTTTATTGCCACTAAACGAGTTGCTGTCAATTGTTCTTATATTAGTACCTAATGTAACTGTTTTAAGTGCAGGACATTTTTCAAATTCATATTCTCCTACATATTTATTATTAATAGTTGCAGTTGTCAGTTTTTCACAGCCGCTGAATGTACTTGCACTGCCGTATTCGCCCCAGCGAAGCCCTATTTGCGCTTTTTCCGGTATTGTTACTGATGTAAGACCTGTCTGTGCAAAAGCGCGGTAGCCAAGAAATGTAAGGTCGTTTCCAAGTGTTACAGAGCCAAGCGACTTGCAGCCGGCAAATGCTTCATAATTAATACTGGTAACGTTATTTAGATTTATAGAACTCAATGAACTGCAATTTAAGAATGCACTGCTTGATATATTCTTAGTGCTGCTGCCGAGTTTCACCGTAGTAAGAGCTGTACATCCGCTGAACAACTCCTCATTAATATCTCCTGCATTGTACTCTACCGTTTTAAGCTGGGTGCAATCTTTAAATGTCTGAGAAGAACCATAGGTCCCCCAACGCATAGCTATCGTCTTAACAGTCGCAGGAACAGTTATCTTTGTGATAGACGAGCCCTTAAATGCTGCATACCCGATATATGTAACATTGGCAGGTATTATGACCTCTTCAAGGTTCTGGTTTCCCTCAAAAGCATTGTTGGCTATGCCGACAACTTTCAGGTCTTCAAGTGTTGGAGGTATAGTTATAGATGAATCAAAGCCTGTGTAACCCGAGATGTAGATCGTATTATCCGAATTCTTTGTAAAGCGCCAAAAGCCCGATGTGTACTCTGTTGCCGCCTTTGCCGTGATCCCAGTGCCCAGATCATCAAAAACGCCCTGCGGAAGAGCCGCCGCCGAGCCGAACACGATTGCCGCCGCAGCCGCAGCGGATATAATTTTTTTGACCATAATAAAGCCTCCTGTAATAAATTGGTTATAAATTCATTATATCACGTTAATTTTAATTTGTCAAGCGAAATAAACGCTTAACTAACAACAAATACCCCCCCTTGACAACTCTCATCAAATGCTATATAATACACATAGGCGAAAGCCAAATTTTGTAATCAGGAGAGTGCTGTTTGAAACACTGCAACACATCAGAGATAGCAGCGTGACCGGTGAGGTTTGCGCAGCTGTCATGTCAAACCTCCCGGCTTATAGATGTAAGCGATCAGGTCAACGATGATTCAGGAGGAAAAACAATGAATATAAATGACATCACAATACGTTTGGAAAGAGAAGACGAGCAAAGAGAAGTCGAGAGCCTTATAAGAGACTCGTTCTGGAACGTCTACCGCCCCGGGTGTTTGGAGCACTATGTTATCAACCGGCTCAGAAGCGACCCCGCATTTGTCAGAGAGCTTAACTTCGTTATGGAAAAGGGCGGGCAGCTCATCGGGCAGAATATGTTTGTGCGCACGCTCATCAAGGCTGATGACGGGCGTGATATCGAGGTGCTTACCATGGGGCCTATCAGCATAAGGAATGACCTTAAGCGTCAGGGCTTCGGGCGTGTGCTGCTTGACTATTCGCTTGAAAGGGCGGCGGCTATGGGCTTCGGGGCTGTGCTGTTTGAGGGCAATATAGGCTTCTACGGCGGCAGCGGCTTTGACTATGCAAGAAACTTCGGTATCCGCTACCACGACCTGCCCGAGGGTGCTGATGATTCCTTCTTTCTTTGCAAAGAGCTGAAAGCGGGCTTCCTTGACGGCATCACGGGCGTTTACCTTACCCCGCAGGGCTACTATGTCGATGAGGGCGAGGCTGAGGAGTTTGATAAGCTCTTCCCGCCTAAAGTCAAGCAAAAGCTCGATTCGCAGATATTCTGAACGTAAAAACAACAAGACCCCCGGTTTATTATCGGGGGTCTTTACCTTTGCTGTTAAATATATCTCTTGATGCACTCTATCTTGCTGTATGTCAGCACGTTTGAGAGGTTCGAGATAACTATACCCGTTTCTTCGCACTGTGCTTCTACCATTCTGCCGCCGCCAAGGTATATGCCAACGTGGTAGATAGATGCTATCGAGCCGTAGCCGAAGAATATTACATCGCCGGGTATCATATCATTGTATGAAACGTCAGTGCCGTAGTATGCCTGTGAAGCCGCATAGTGGGGGAGCGACATACCTATCTGCCCGTATGAGAGCATTACCAGACCTGAGCAGTCGGTGGCACGGAAGTTTGAGCCTGCCCATACATAAGCACCGCCGACGTTTGACAGAGCGTAGTTTATAACTATGTCTATCTTCTCCTGACGTGAAGCGTCATTGAGCAGCTCCTGCGTCGGGCGTGAGGGCTCGGGTGCCTTTGTGGTGGTGATTATCTGAGGCGAGGGGCTCCAGTAATCGTCGTCATCGTCCTCCCAGTAATCGTCCCAGTCCTGCGTGTAAACAGGGGGCGGGGTGGTTGTTGTGGTTGTAGTGGTTGTGGTAGTCGTGGTGGTGGCTGTCTTAGCCTCCTCCGATACTGAGGATATCCTTGCTCTCAGCTCGTCAGCCTGTGCATCGAGCTCAGCCTTGTCAGCTGTCAGCTCCTGAAGTGTCTTGTCTGACTCTTCCTCTAAGTAATCGAGCTTTTTCTTCTGCTCGGTCAGCTCGTCATTCTGCTCCTGGAATTCCAGGCTCTTTGCCTTGAGCATCTCAGACTGCTCTTCGAGGGTCTTCTGCTTTGCTTCCAGGTCGTTCTTCTGCGCTATAAGGTCATCAAGCACCTTGTTGTCATGGTCGGCAACACGCTTTATAAGCTCAAGCCTCATCAGCACGTCATAGAAGTCCTCAGAATTCATTATAACGTCGGTGTAGCTCTCCGAGCCTGCAACATACATAGCCCTGAGCCTTCCGCAGAAGTCATCAAGACCTTTCTTTATCTCTTCCTTCTTTACCTCTATCTGGTGCTTTGTTTCATAAAGCTCACCTGCGAGGGCAGCCATTTCGTCCTCGGTGGTCTTTATGTTGTCCTCAACAAGGGCTATTTTCTCGTTTACAGTGTCGATCTGCTCCTTGATAGCATCCAGCTTTTCTACCTGCGATTCGATGTCGGAAGCCTTGGCGTATATCTTCTTGTCAAGCTCTTCCTGCTTTTCATCGAGCCTTGCGAGGCGCTGCCTGTATTCATCGGGTGTAGCGTTTACCGTTACAGCAGCCTGCTCAGTGCCGCCAAGGATTGCCAGCGTCATTATAACAGCCGCAGCCATGGCAGCGAATTTCTTTATCCTTGCTTTTATATACATTATATCAAACTCCAATTTAGAATCGTAGATTTACTTATTGCTTTTTATCATGCTTGTTGTCAATTTGTAATTATTATACACCCATATGTAATTTTTGTCAAGGTTTTTCACATAAAATTCACCTAACGAGTACGAAATTTTGTAATGATGATATATCACACTGTTTATATTCGGGGGAGTTTGTAATGGTTACAGCAATGTAATCGGAAAAGCCCCCTTATAGCTTTCAGATCTGCCGCCCGAAGGTATTAACCGGGCATTATGAATTTTGCATTAAATTGCAGGAACGCAGGGTAAAAAATTCATAAATGTACTATTTACAAAGGTGGGCTTATATGCTATAATATTATATGAAGTTATGATATGAAGGAGGAGAGCATAGTGCAAAAGGCATATCTTATTCTTGAAAACGGCACTATATTCGAGGGCAAGAGCTTCGGCGCAGCCGGCGAGGCTGTTGGTGAAATTGTTTTTACTACAGCTATGACGGGCTATCTTGAAACACTTACCGACCCCAGCTATTATGGGCAGATAGTTGTTCAGACATTTCCTCTTATAGGAAATTATGGCGTTATTCCCGCTGATTTTGAGAGCGAGCGTCCTCATTTGAAGGCTTATATTGTTAGAGACAGGTGTCAAGAGCCCAGCAATTTCAGATGCGAGGGTGATCTTGACACTTTTTTAAAGAAAGAGGGCATAGTCGGTATCTACGGTATCGACACGAGAGCGCTCACAAAGATAGTGCGTGAATACGGCGTTATGAACGGCAAGGTAGTTACCGAGGGCGCAGGCTCGGGCTTCGGGCTTTCTGACCTTAAAAACTACACGATAAAAGACGCTGTAAAGAACACCACCTGTAAGGAGGAGCATACAGAGTCTCCCGTTAACGTAAAGAGAAAGGTGGTTCTCTGGGATTTCGGCGCTAAGGCTAATATCGAGCGTGAGCTTGTAAACAGAGGCTGTGAGGTCACAGTTATCCCTGCCGGCACAAAGGCTGAGAGGATATTTGAGCTCGCCCCCGACGGCATCATGCTTTCAAACGGCCCCGGCGACCCGGCAGAGAATGTAGATATAATCGAGGAACTGAAAAAAGTTTGCGAAAAGAAGATACCCACCTTCGGCATATGCCTTGGGCATCAGCTGCTGGCACTTTCACAGGGCGCTAAGACCGTCAAGCTCAAATACGGTCACAGAGGTGCAAACCAGCCCTGCGAGAATGTTGATACCGGCAGGGTGTATATCACCAGCCAGAACCACGGCTACGCAGTTGAGAACGACAGCGTTCCCGAGGGCGCAAAGGTTTGGTTCGTAAATGCCAACGACGGCACCTGCGAGGGTATAAGGTATGAAAGTATGTCCGCATTCTCTGTGCAGTTCCACCCCGAAGCCTGCGGCGGTCCGCTTGATACAGGGTTCTTGTTCGATGAGTTTATGAGTTTGATAGACAATTCATAATACAGCGGCAAAACGCTGCTATATATGACCTGACGGTCGTCAGTGCGGTGTGTCCCGCACAACATAATCGTGCATTAAAACAGGAGGTTTTACTATGCCTTTAAATAAAGAAATAAAGCGTGTTCTCGTTATAGGCTCGGGTCCTATCGTTATAGGTCAGGCGGCTGAGTTTGACTATGCGGGAACACAGGCGTGCCGTGCGCTTAAGGAGGAGGGTCTTGAGGTAATACTCATTAACTCAAACCCTGCTACCATTATGACAGATAATCACATGGCAGATAAGATATATATTGAGCCGCTCACTCTTGAAACAGTTAAGCGTGTAATCAAGAAAGAGCGCCCCGACTCTATACTTTCAACTCTCGGCGGGCAGACGGGGCTTACCCTTTCCATGCAGCTTGCAAAAGAGGGCTTCCTCGATAAATACGGCGTAAAGCTGCTGGGTGCTAACCCCGAGACGATAGACAAGGCTGAGGACAGGCAGATGTTCAAGGATACTATGGAGTCTATCGGTCAGCCATGTATTCCCTCGCTCGTTGTAAACGATGTTGAGTCGGCTGTTGAGTTTGCAAATACTATCGGCTACCCGCTGATAATCCGCCCCGCATTTACTTTGGGCGGTACAGGCGGCGGTATAGTGCATAATGAGGAAGAGCTTAAGGAGATAACAAGAAACGGTCTCTACCTCTCGCCTATAACACAGGTTCTCGTTGAGAAGTGTATCGCAGGCTGGAAGGAGATAGAGTTTGAGGTAATGCGTGACTCTAAGGGGAACGTCATAACCGTCTGCTCTATGGAAAACTTCGACCCCGTCGGCGTTCATACCGGTGACTCTATCGTTATCGCCCCCTGCGTTACATTGGCTGATAAGGAATACCAGATGCTGCGCTCTGCGGCACTTAGGATAATCGATACCCTGAAGGTAG
>JAFYET010000133.1 GCA_017544125.1 Ruminococcus sp.
CCCGGGGTGTCGGAAACAACGGCAAGCTCCTGATTTGTGACCTTATTCACAAGGCTCGACTTGCCTGCGTTCCTTCTTCCGAAAAAGCCTATATGCACCCTCTCTGACGAGGGGGTTGAATTAAGTGAAGACATCTGTAAAACCTCCGGTTTTAAATGCGTAATTCATAAATGCACGCATTAAAAAAGCCACTCCTTACCCAATAAAGCAAGAAGCAGCTATGGTTAGCCTGTGTGTTTCTTTACTTTTGCCTCAAAGGTGAGTTTTCGGCATCAGATAAGTCATTTTTTATTATGTTGGCGAGTAAACGGTCTTAGCAGTAACGCCGTCAAGTTTGCCTATCTTTCCGGCTATAGTGTTTATATCGTTTTGCTCGGCATCTATCGCTATTGAGATGATGTTTATGCCCTTTTGCCTGTAGGGTATGCCCATACGCCCTATTATGCCCTCGCTGTACTCGTGCAAAATGGCGTTCACCTCGGCGACGCTTTGTTCATTTTCGATTATTATGGCTATCACAGCCACTCTTTTTGCCATATATCTCTCCGTTCTATCGGGGCTTATCCCCCGTCACCACGAATCCTCGCAGTCGTGTATCATCTCCTGCACCTCGGGGTTATCGTAAAGACCGAGGTCAAAGAGCTTGTCTGCCTGCCTTTTCGTGACCTTGCCGCTGAGCGAGTAGACATACTGCCCGTGCTCACGCTGGGTGCCGTCCCACGAATCAATTATTTTGAGCCAGCCTGCCTTGCCGAGCGTCCTCTCAGGGAGAGTATAACCCGGGAAATACTTATCGGCTATCATCTGCGCACACCGTGTATGTGATGTGTAGTCGCAGGAATAAGTATCACCGTCGGGTGACATCCACCCGAGCTTGAAGGTATCCTGGTTCTTAAAGAACATCTCTTCGAGCTTCAGGGGCACGCCGTCGCATTCCACAAGGCGGTCAAACATATAATCATCTTCGGTGAAGGTATAATACCCGCCGTTGCGCATAATTACAACAGGCAGCTTATCCTCGGTGACAAGCGCCTCGAACTGTGTGCCTTTAAGGGATTCGAGAGTGTCGTGATATTCATAGTAATAATAGCCCGTCTTTGACTTATAAATAGCGTATTTTGCCACGGTAACTCTCCCCCCCTTTCCCTGAATTTGCACAGTAGTGCGCAGTTAGCTGATTATAGGTATAATATATTATATCACTTTTATAGATAACATTCAAGTACAAATTATGAATTTTGATAAAAAGCGGCACACGCAGGTTGATAGCGTTTTGTTTAATATATAAATTTTAAGAACCTGTAAATTGTCGGGTTAGATGTTGTTTATTTTTGTGAATTGTGTTACAATATATTTAAGGCGTGAAAAGCTATCATGCATTATCAGGAGGCAGCTATGAGAATAATAGTATTTTCCGATACACACGGCAATATGAATGTTATAGATAAGATAATAGCAGACAACCCTTTCAGCAATCACTTCATATTTTGGGTGACGGGCTGAAGGAATTTTAGATAACCAAGCTCAAATACCCCGACAAGAAGTTCTACTGCGTGCTTGGCAACTGCGACAAGGGCGATGCTCCCGAGGAGGAAATCATCAACATTGCCGGCACGAAGATATACATGGCGCACGGGCATCTTTTAGGGGTAAAGGAGTCACTCGAGCAGCTTGAAAGCAATGCAAGGGAGCACGGCGCTGATGTGGCGCTTTTCGGGCACACACATGAGAGGTATTTCGGCTATGAGGGCGGGCTTTTCATACTTAACCCCGGCAGTGCATCACAGCCAGCTGACGACCTGCCCCCGAGCTACGCATTTATTGACATAGGCATTACGGGTGTCGGCGGCACGCATATTGATATTGTTTGATAATTTTAGTACATAAAAAGGACTGCAAGCGTGCAGTCCTTTTTTGTTTGGCGGCAGGGCTTTTCAAAGAATTTAAAAATATTTTTAAATACCCCTTGACAAGCAGCGGATCTTGTGATAATATCTATTTAAAGAATTCTTTAAATAGGTGAATGACCATGAGTGAGACCAATATTTTCAAGGTGCTGTCTGATGCACAGCGCAGAGAAATACTTGTGCTTCTGCGGCAGGGCAGGATGAGTGCGGGTGAGATAGCCGAAAAGCTCGGCGTAACGCCTGCGGCACTTTCATACCATCTAAGGCTGTTAAAGCATGCTGACCTGCTGATAGAATACAAGGAGAAAAACTTCATATACTTTGAGCTCAACACTTCTGTGCTCGATGAGCTCATACTCTGGGTAAGCCAGTTTGGAGGAGACAGAAAATGAAAAAACTAATAACCGTGCTTTCTTTCGTTCCGCTTGTATTTGCGGCTATCGCAATACAGTTCATGCCCGAAAAGGTGCCCATGCACTATGACCTGTCGGGTGAGGCTGACCGATACGGCAGCAGGTTCGAGCTTATGTTGATACCTGTGATAATACTGCTTGCAATGATAGTATTCTTGATCATGATAAACCGCTTTGAGAAAAAGGCAGAAAGCGCCCCCACCGACAAAGAGCGTGCCTATGCAAAGAACAACTGCAAGGCAGCTTCAGGCATTGCGCTGGCATTTTTAGGGCTTATGACAGCTGTGCTCGGGCACACAGTGGTCAAGATACTTATGATAACAGATTCGGGCGTTTCACAGCTTGATATAGATGACTTGAAATTCACAGCACTGCTCATGGGGGTATTCTTCATCATCGCAGGCAATCTATGCTCAAAGACCAAGCGCAACAGCGGCATCGGGCTTCGTCTGTCGTGGACGGAATACAACGATGTTACCTGGAGCAGGTCAAACCGCTTTGCGGGCAAAGCGCTGTGCATCGCAGGTATACTGAGCATCGTATCAACGGCTTTTTCACACGGCATTTACTCGGTGCTGCTGATGCTTTTATATCTCACCGGGGCAACTGTCGTATCGTGCGTATATGCGCACAAAGTCTACATCAAAGAAAAAGCCGCCGGCTGAACGCCGCCAAAGCAAACAGTACATAAAAAAGGACTGCAACCACGCAGTCCTTTTTTTATATGCCATTAATTATAGTCTTGCCTATCACACTGCAAAATCAGGTATAGCCTGTTCATTCTCGGCTATCATAACGGTATATGCCTTGCCGTCAACGTTTGAAACGTACACCCAGAGCCCGTCGCAGTCAAACTTGAAGTCTGTCTCGCTTGCCTTTACAGGCTCGATGCCGAGCAGGCTCTTGGCATCTGCCGAACCGGTCTTCAAGCCGCAGGCTGTCTCGGGGGCAGCGACGGTGTTATAGCCGTTTTCATAGAGCATGACCTCTGTCACCTTGCCGTCATAGATATAAACGTCCATACCGCTGTATACATAGATATCGTCCATGCCGTCATCGGTGCAGTGCATAGCCTGGATATGGTCGGAAGCGCCGCCCAGGCTCTTTTCAAGGTCAGCATAGCTGTCGCCTATACCGAATGTAACGCCGTTATAGGTAATCTTGAGCTTATCGGCAAATGTCTGCTCCTTGGGGGCTTCGGTGGTGGTAGTTGTCGTCTCAGCCTCGCTGCTGTCGGGGGC
>JAFYET010000134.1 GCA_017544125.1 Ruminococcus sp.
AGGAAAACGCCGCCTGCTGCCAGTAGTATAACAACAATAACTATTACTGCTATAACAATGCCCTTTGACTTGCTCGAATGCTCCTTCTCGGTAGCTATCTGCACGTCCTCGGCAGGCTTTTTCTGCTCCTTGACCTGTATCTCCTCCACAGTTTCCTTGGGGGTGGCATTCTCGTTGTAGCCGTCAAGGTTCTTGATGTAGCCCTTGTCGCCCGGCAGACAGATGTCAATGTTGTCGATCGTCATTATCTCGCCCGAGTAAGCCTTTGCCACGGGTACCTCGATTATCAGCTTTGTCGAGTTGCCCTTTGTAGGCACGCTTATCAGCGCCTGGCGGTACTGGTTAACGTTGTCGGAAATGGTGGTGTTCTTCGGCACTACCGTGTCGCCGCCCGACCATACATAGCCCTTCTTCTTTGCCGAGAAAAGCACTGCCGATGCGCAGTCAAGAGCATCTACGCCCTTTTCGTCAAAGCGGTAGGTCAGCACCATCATGCACCCGTCAAAGGTCGATAAGCCGAACTTGTCAGCATTAAGCTCAACGCCGATAGTCGTCAGCCCCTCGGTGCCCTTTTCGACATCTGTGTATTTGAGCGAGCCGTCTGCGCCCTTGAACTGCCAGCAGACGTTGTGCTTGTCCTTTATCTCCTTTGAGCTGTCAGCGCTTATCTTGAGCGATGCGCCCTGGTAGGATCTGTCAGTTTCCACCTTGATGCTCAGCCCTGCTTTCTTTGCATCCTCCGTCAGGTCAACATAATTGCTCCAATCCTTGTTATCAAACGAAAGTGTGTAGCCGACCTTGTCCTTTTCCGATACGACCATTCCCTTGTCGTATTTGAACTTAATCGCCTTTTCTTCCTTCTTGTCATCAGCAAAAGCCGTCATTGCACAGCCGCAGGCTATAACTGCCGCAGCAAGTGCGCATACCAGCCTTTTTACCAGCATAAAAACACCCTTCCCTAAAAATATCCGTTAAAAAAAAGGCACATCAAGCACCTCCGTACAATACATATAATATTCTAAACCATTTTACCCCTTTTGTCAATAGTAAAACTATTAAAAAAAAGCCCCGTATTTGATACGAGGCTTTGTGAAATTATTTAGCTTAATCCAAGGAAGCCCATATACTGCTTCTTCGGCATTACCGATTCGTTGACCTCAGATACGTGCTCCTCGCCGCCGTCTGTCAGGCGGTAGAAGATGTGCGTCTCATCAAGCCAGCCCACATCGGGTATTATGCCCCTCTTGCCCTGTGATGATATGGTCTTCTTTATGCCCTTTTGTCTCAACTTAAAGAACTTAAGGTCCTTGTCCTGCCCGTAGGGAACTACGTAGATGTTCACCGAGCCCTTGAAGCTGTTCTGTACGTCAGCTATATAGAAGCGGTACTTGCCGTCGGGCGATACGGTGTTTTTGTAGTTGGTCATAACGTTTATCTTCTCTGCCGATGACTTGTAGAGGTCATATACCTCAGTGCCGGGCTCGAGGTTGATGTCGATGAGCGTCTCTGTCGAGTTGCCCGTCATAAGCATATTCATAACGATGTATGCAACTATGCCCAGAACGTATAAAAGCAGGTAAATAGTACCCATGATGACCTTTGCCGTGTCACCCACCCCGCAGACAAAGAAGCCCACGAGCGCCACCACAAACGGCGGTATGATAAGCAACCAGTTGCCCATATTGAACAGCAGCAGGCAGAACACCACAGGCAGCATTATAAGCGCTATAATGCCAGTGACCTTCTGCTCCCTTGCATATATCATCAGAAGCAGGAAAAGTGCACTTGCTGCAATGTATATTCCGTAGAATGTGCCCTCAGCACCGTCATTTATCTCCAGCGTATACAGAAATGTTGCGTAGGTGAGCATGGTAATTATGCCCAGATACATTATATTAAAGACAGCAACGGTCCTCTTTATCCAAACATTGGATAAAAGCTCCATCATAGTTTATTCCTCCGAACTCAATTTTATGCCAAGTTATATTATATAACATTATTTTGAAAAAATCAAGTACCTGCGAGGAATTTTTTGTGTTTTGCCCTCAGCCCCCGACCTCGAACCTCGTTTCGCCTATGGTCACGGCCTTGACACTTGATGTGTCGATAAGATCGTTGAAGGTAACGCTCAGTCTCTCGTAATGCCCGTCCTCTGCGGCATCATAGGGCGAGAAGCCAAATATCTCAATGCTCTTGCTGCTGCCGTCCGTGTATTCCACGGTCACCTCACGCATAGGCAAGGGGTCTGTCTTGGGGATTATAGTCACATCGCAGCCCTTTATGCCGTTGTCAAAGAGCGTCATCACCTCACCCTTGTCGTTTGTCAGCTTGACGCTGTGCATATTCTTTTCAAATGTGATGTCAAACTCGGCTATTATATTGTCCTCGGGTAGATTAAAGCCCATTACTACCGTCATAGGTATCGTTACCTTGTCCTGCGGCGTGTCGAGCTTATACTCCCAGCGCATACTCTCGGCACCGCCCTCATATACAAAGCCGATATCCTCGGCGTATTCGGTTACTTCGTTGCCATTCTCATCCTTGTATGTTCCTCTTTCAGCCAACTTTGAATGGAGATAAGTTTCTTCTCCATTCGCGATCTGCTTTGCTCCCTCCTCATCATTCGGCACGGCACTTGCCACAAGCGTCAGGTATTCCCCGTCGGAGAGCACCGACTCAATGTTTATGTCAAAATGCTTTCCCTTAAAGGTCAGCCCGCTCTTAGCGCCCATGCTCTCGAGCTTGCTGTCGGCACCCGAGCCAAAGTATGTCTCGTTTGCGGCGTTTTTCCTGTATACATACGCCGCCCCTGCGCCCACAGCCCCCGTGACCGCTATCACCGCCGCCGCCAAAAGCACCGTAAAACGCCTGCTCATCCTCTTGTTCTTTTTGCTTACCATGATACTGTTATCCATTTCAAAGCCCGCCTTTCTCATAACGGAGGAGAGTATGCGCTTTGACGTTTCATCATCAAGCTCTGCACCCGAGCCAAAGCCCGTAAGCTCTCTGTCCAAAGCCTCGCAGTCGCTTTGTGTAAGCATATCGCTAAGATACTTCTTATCCATTACCGCCCCTCCTTTAATATCTCTCTGAGTCTCACAAGCCCGCGGGATATCCTTGTGTTGACCGTTCCCTGCTTCATTCCGAGTTCCTTTGCTATGTCCTTGTTCCTCTGCCCGAGGTAGTATTTTCTGATGAATATGTCGCTGTCAGGCTCGCCTAAGCTCTTTACCGCCTCTATCAGCTCACCGCCGTCTGTTATCTCCTCCTCAGCTATGAGGTTTTCAAGCTCGCTGTAATCAAGCAGCTTCTCGTCCTTGCAGTGTGTGCGGAAAAGGTCAGTGCAGTGCCTTGCCGCTATCACCGATATAAAAGCCCTCACCGAGCGCAGCTCAAAGCCGCATTTGCTGCCGCTTTGGTAGAATTTGTAGAATATATCGCTCACAGCCTCCTCGATGTCCTCTTTGGTGCAGACATCACGCAGTCTTGTATATACTATCTTGTAAACATAGGCACTGTACTGCGCCACAATCTCACCAAGCCCCTTTTGGGGAGCGCTTTTTAGCAGCGTAAGCAGTTTATCATCATTCATAGCAATTATCCTCGATTTTTGAAACGTTTCATATATATAAGTCGGCTGTGAAGGAGGAAATGTTACACGGCCAAACAAGCAAACACAAATAATCATCAAAAAGCGGCAGAGCCTTACCTCTGCCGCTGATTCCTATTCCCCATTTATAATTATCTCTTCCCCGCCGACAAGCCCGTTCGTCACCTCGACCATCTCGCCGTCATCAATGCCTGTCTCAATGTCCTGCTCGACCTTGACACCGCCTATGAGAAGGTTCACGAATTTCCGCTCACCTATGCTCTTTACAGCACTTGCGGGTATCTTCACTACGTCTTTCTTGTCGTAAACGTCAAAGCACACCTTGAAC
Organism: Ruminococcus sp.; assembly: GCA_017544125.1. Lineage (GTDB taxonomy): Bacteria > Bacillota > Clostridia > Oscillospirales > Ruminococcaceae > NK3A76. The sequence continues at coordinate 3,939 of JAFYET010000134.1, forward strand.
TTGTTTGCGCCCTCGACCTCGCCGTCATCACAGCGTATCTCGTAGACATACTGCGCCGTAGTATCCTCGCCCTGCTGGTACATACCCGTTACATAGCCCTCATACTCGCCCTTTGTCGATGTTATGATGACCCGTGTGCCGTAGCCTATGCTGTCTGTTTTTGCAGGCATCTTGCAGCTAAGGGCATTCTGGCTGTTGTCAGCTATCTGGCATAGCCAGTCGGGGTAGACCTTGGTGTTTACATTAAGCTCCTTGTTGCGGTTGTTTATCATAATTATCGTGCCGTCGCAGGGGGCTGTCACCGTGTACTGCGAAAGCTCTCTTTGCAGCTTCTGCTGGGTTAGCTTTTGCAGCTCGTAGTCTATCCTTGCGTATTCAAGCTCCTCAGCCGACACGCCGCCCTTTGTCAGCAGCTTGTTGTAGGTGCTCTCCGCCTGCTCGAGCCATACCTTGGCTTCCTCTATCTGCTCCTCTATCTCCTCTGAGCGCAGTACGCACAGCACGTCACCCTTTTTGACCTGCTTGTTGAGCTCAACGTTTATCTCCTTTATCTGCCCCGAGCGTGTGAACCTCGCCGAAGTCTCGTGCGCCACCCCGTATGAGGCTTCGCCGTAGTATTTCTCGGAGATATCCCCCACCTCAGCCTTTACCGTGTTGTAAACGGGCGAGCTTGTCTCAAGTATAGGTATCTCTATCTCTGCGCCCTTGTCGCTCTTGCCGCAAGAGGCAAGGCTCATAGCCAGCGCTGCGCATACAGCCGCCGTCAGCGCCTTTTTGTATGTATTTTTCATAACGATGTATTCTCCTTGATCGCCCGAACGGGCATCCGTCCGCATGGCGGACACATTCATTGTGCATTGTATATAAGTATTTTAACACCCCTGCGCTCAAATATCAACCGCCGGCTGAAACTTTGTAGCCTTTCACAACTCTATGGGCTCGCCTTTGTGTATTATGTCCTGCAAAAAGCAATATACCCACTGTTCAAAACCCGTCGGCGTAAGCCGACACCTTAACAGTTAACTGTTGACTGTTAACTGTTAACTGACATTCACGCCAAGCCCACCGCATGAAGAAATTCAACTATGATAGTATTTGAAACCAGATATCCCCTCGGGGTAAGGCTCACCCTGCTGCCAGATATGCAGCAAAGCCCGTGCTTTTCATAGGTCTTTGCAAGCCCCATGAGCCTGCCTGTGCCCTCCTCACCGTAGAGGGATATGAGCTTTTTCTCATCAAGCCCCTCACTCACACGCAGAGCGAGCATGATGTATTCTTCACGCTCAGAGTGGGGCTCCTCCTCGGGTATCTCCTGCTGAAAGGGCGCATCAATGAACGCCGCTATGTCCCTCGGCACATAATAGCGCTGCCCCATGTACAGCGAGTGGGCAGCCGCCCCAAAGCCCACATATTCCCCTGCCGTCCAGTATTTGAGGTTGTGCCTGCTCTCAAAGCCGGGTCTTGCGAAGTTTGATATCTCATAGTGCAAAAAGCCCTTTTGTTCAAGCCGCTCGCAAAGCTCAATGTACATATCGCTGACCGTGTCTTCATCTGCGACCGAGGCTCTTACTCTGTCGTTGTCATAGGGCGTGCCCTGCTCAATTTTGAGCATATAGGCGGATATATGCGTAAGCGGCAGCTCTGTCAGCCTGTCAGCCGAGCGGATAAGGCTTTGCTTATCCTGCCCGATGACACCAAGCATGATATCAGCCGAGATGTTCTCAAAGCCCGCCTTACGGGCAGCAAGTATCGCCCTCTGCGCCCGCTCAAAGTCATGCAGCCGCCCAAGGCTCATAAGCTCTCTGTCATCTGCCGACTGAACGCCGAATGATATGCGATTTATACCCATTTCACGGTATGCCGAGAGCTTGCGCTCATCTGCCGTGCAGGGGTTGGCTTCAATGGTTATCTCGGCGTTTTTGTCGATATCAAAGCATTCATAAACGCTGCGCATTATACGCCCGGTAAGCTCTGAGGGCAGCGCCGAGGGCGTGCCGCCGCCGAAGTAGACGGTATCAGCCCGAAGCCCCCTATATTTTGGCAGCTCAAAGCTGCGTATTAGCGCATCGGTGTATTCCTCTGCCGTTTTCTCATCGAACCTTACAGAATAAAAATCGCAGTAAGGGCATTTTCGCAGGCAGAAAGGAATGTGTATATATATCCCTCTCACAGCTCCTGCCCGTCCTCACTGCTGTCAAAAGCGTTATCTATATACCTGCCTGCCCGCTCGCTGTTCTCTCTGAATTTCAGTATGCTCCGCTGCACCATGAACCTGACCGCAAGCAGCACATACAGCATAAGCATAGCACCTATGGCAGATGCGAAGAACCACATCTCTTCCTTGAAGGTGAGGTAGTAGTATTTTGAATTCTTCTCCAAATACGCCTGCACGGCAGGGTGTATGATACAGTACATTACAATGCCGAGTATGCCCGTATAGGCTATAAGGCAGGTGACAGATAGCAGCGCCTCCTTAGCGGGGAAGCGGGCAAACCGCACAAAGCAGAACACAACCCACGCTAAAAGCAGCACCACCGCAAAGGTCTTGCCTATATTAGCATATGCCTCATAAAGAAGCGGCACAAGGGCGCTGCCTATTAGACCTAAGATTATTGAGTTTTTCATCGGCAGCTTAAGATCCATACAGCACCACCCTTTCTCAGTTAACAGTTTACAGTTATGGTATCGCCCTGACGGGCGATGATATTTATAATAATCTGAGTGCTGAAACTATCAGCACGGCTGTCATAACGACAGACGATATCAGCCCGGCGATTATCGTTATTCTTATTGTACGGTCATACACCCTGTCTTTTTTGTCGATATACAGGGTCTGCTCCTTATCGCTTATATAAAATGCCTTTATATCCGCCGGGAAAACGCCGAAATACTCATTGCCGCCGATCTCATATACCGCACTTTTGTATTTGCCAAGGCGGCTTTTCGTGTTATTGTCGGCACGAAGATACCTGCCGACGGCTTTTGCGCATTTTAACAGCTTTACAAAATACACCAAAAAGAACACGCTCATTCCAAGTGTTGCCACCGAGCAGAGCAAAAGTATCACCCACGCCGAGATATTCGCAATTGCCGTCAGGCTCACCCCGAGCACTATCAGTATCACGGCGATAAGGGCTATAATTATGATATACTGCATAATAGACCCTCCGGGTCAATGCATAATGCATAATGCATAATGCATAATTAAGGTATCGCCCTACGGGCGATGTTGGTGTCAACTGTGTTGACACCTCACATATCGGGCTTTTATCATACGAAATCACCTGAACAAACGATAGCGCTTCCTTAACAGCCCGAATGGGCATCCGTGCGGCGCAAGCCGCATACATCACCTGTTACCTGTTACCTGTAACCTGTTACCTAAAAACTACTCATCGAGCTTGAGCACGCTCATAAAGGCTTCCTGCGGGACCTCTACGGTGCCGAGCTGGCGCATACGCTTTTTGCCTTCCTTCTGCTTTTCAAGCAGCTTCTTCTTTCGGGTTATATCGCCGCCGTAGCACTTTGCAAGCACGTCCTTGCGCATTGCCTTGACCGTCTCACGGGCGATTATCTTGCCGCCGATAGATGCCTGCACGGGTATCTCGAAAAGCTGGCGGGGTATATTCTCTTTAAGCCTTTCGGTTATCTTGCGCCCACGCTGATATGCCTTGTCAACGTGAACAATAAACGACAGCGCATCGACTATCTCGCCGTTTAAGAGTATATCGAGCTTGACGAGCTTACTCGGCACATAGCCCTTCATCTCATAGTCAAATGACGCATAGCCACGAGTGCGGGATTTTAGCGCATCAAAGAAGTCATAGACTATCTCATTCAACGGCAGCTCGTAGTGCAGGTCTACTCTCGTGTCGTCAAGGTATTTCATGTCGATATAGTTTCCACGCCTGTCCTGGCAAAGCTCCATTATATTGCCCACAAACTCCTGCGGGGTGAAAATATGCGCCGTCACCATAGGCTCCTCAGCAGAAGCTATTAGTGCGGGGTCGGGGTAGTTGGTGGGGTTGTCTATCATCACCGTCTCGCCGTTTGTAAGGTTTACCTTATATATAACGGAAGGGGCGGTGGTTATGAGGTCGAGGTTATACTCACGCTCAAGCCTTTCCTGTATTATCTCCATATGCAGAAGTCCTAAGAAGCCGCAGCGGAAGCCAAAGCCTAAAGCCGCCGATGTCTCAGGCTCGAATGTAAGCGAAGCGTCGTTGAGTGCCAGCTTATCAAGGGCATCACGCAGGTCGGGGTACTTAGCGCCGTCTGCGGGGTAAACGCCCGAGAATACCATCGACTGCACCTTCTTATAGCCTGGCAGCGCCTCGGCACAGGGGGCATCAGCCCTTGTGACGGTATCGCCCACACGGGTGTCGCCTATATACTTGATAGATGCGGTGATATAGCCTACCTCGCCAGCCTTCAGCTCGCCCACGGGGACTAAGTCCTTAGCGCCCATATAGCCTATCTCCACCGTCTGGAACTCAGCGCCCGTTGCCATGAGCTTTATGCTCTGCCCTGCCTTTATCGAGCCGTCCATAACTCTAACATAGATGATAACGCCCTTATAGGGGTCATACACGCTGTCGAAGATAAGCGCCTTGAAAGGCTTATCGGGGTCGCCCTTGGGGGCGGGTATATCGGTTATTACACGCTCGAGAACGTCCTTGATATTAAGCCCCGTCTTTGCAGAGATACGGGGGGCATCCATAGCGGGAATGCCTATGATATTCTCTATCTCGCCGCATACTCTCTCAGGCTCAGCCGAGGGCAGGTCTATTTTATTGACTACCGGCAGCACCTCGAGATCATGCTCGATAGCAAGGTAGGTGTTGCCAAGCGTCTGCGCTTCGATACCCTGCGATGCGTCCACCACCAGCACAGCGCCCTCACAGGCTGCCAGCGAACGTGACACCTCATAGTTAAAGTCAACGTGACCGGGGGTGTCGATAAGGTTGAAAACATAGCTCTCCCCGTCATCGGCGGTATAGTTAAGGCGCACGGCTCTTGCCTTTATGGTTATGCCCCTCTCACGCTCGATATCCATATTATCAAGCAGCTGGTCTTCCATCTCCCTCAGCTCGACGGAAGATGTCAGCTCGAGTATCCTGTCGGCAAGGGTAGACTTGCCGTGGTCGATATGGGCTATTATACAGAAATTTCTGATATTTGACTGATTATGCTCGCTCATAGATGTTATCCCCTCAAATTAAATATGTCAAATTATATTATAGCATACCCGGCGGCAGCTTGTCAAATGGTTTTGCGCCTGTTACACGCATTCTATCCCCTTATTTTCAGATTAACACATTATCGGCGGTTTGGCAATTGGCAGAATATACGAAATTTTGTTCTATTGATATGCAACGAAGTGACGGGGTGCAAAAAAGCCGCCCCATAAGAAAGATAACCATATAGAAGTTTTGCCCCGAAGCCTTTCAAAGTACTTCAGGGCATTGTTTTTTACTGCTAAGACAGATCAGAATCTGTCCCAGTGGATTCGTTCTTTGATATTGATTTCTTTCTGCGTTACAGATACAATGCCACTTTTTGGTACACCTATGCCAATGAAGCATGGCATAAAATAATCATTTGGAAAATCAAGAATAGATCTTGCATATTCTGCTTCATTTCCGAGAGGTATCCGCAGATTACAGCCGTATCCTTCTGCTGTTGCAGCAAGAAAAATATTCTCTATACTACACCAGATAGAAGCAAAACCATTAAGATGAGAAACATTATCAGGATGAAGGATATCTGTTTTTTGTTTCAGAAGCGGTATGATAACTGCTGATGCATCAAACAGCATTCTGTATTGCTTGGGAACAGCATTGCGGTAGCATTCCTGCTGTATGCTGTCACTTAGATTCCAATCTTTAATCAATGCATCCATATCTTCGTGTGTTATACCTTTTGGAATGATATCAAGTAATTTTGCCGTAACATTTTTATCTCTTACAATGATATAATGCCAGTCTCTCATATGATCATTTGTAGGAGCTTTAAATGCGGCTTCTATGATTCTTTCTAATATTTCCGTAGAAATCGGCTTGGCTTCAAAATCTCGAACAGTTCTCCTGCTGTTTATTGCTTCATATAAATCCATATAATAAGTCTCCTATCATTTCCGATTATTGATTTTAAAAATGATATCACGCATCGCTGCATTGTCAATAGAAACGCCATAGTATTTCTGACTGTATATCAGAAATACTATGGCATAAAGCTTCTATATCAGTACCACTCTTAACGGAGCGGCTTTATCATTGCAATTATTTAATTATGCCTCTTTAAAGAGCTTCTTGTAGCATATAGCTGCAAGTGCGCCGCCGGCTGCGGGACCTACAAGGAATACCCACACCTGACCGAGAGCGTCTGTGCCCGAGAAGATAGCTGCGCTAAGGCTTCTTGCGGGGTTTACAGATGTGCCTGTGAAGTTGAAGCCTACCAGGTGAACAAGTGTAAGACCAAGACCTATAAGAAGCGGAGCGAACTGTGTCAGGGAGTTGTCATTTGCAACTCTGAGCACGATAAGCACGAAAATGCAGGTGATAACAACTTCTATAAGCAGTGCGCTGAAGAAGTTGATGCCGATAGCGGAATTGTCGCCAAAGCCGTTTGCGCCGACACCTGTACCTCTCATATCTGTTACGTCTTCATCAGCCATAACGATGCAGAGTTTAAGGAAGCCGCTGCCTGCGAGTGCGCCGAACACCTGTGAGATGATATAAGCGCCGAGGTCGCTTGCTTCGAGCGAGCCGTCAAGGAAGCACGCAATGGAAACCGCAGGGTTTACGTGTGCACCCGAGATGCCGCCGAAAAGATATGCTATAAAGCAAAGTGAAACGCCGAATGCGAGGGATGTACCCACAAGGCCTGCACCCGCTGCCGCTGCACCGCAGCCGCATATTACGAGCATAGCCGTACCGATGAACTCGGCAAGATATTTCTTCATAACTAACGTCACGTCCTTTCTCAAAACAAAGCCCCGAGAAGCCCCCGGGGCACAATAGGAATCAGGAATTACTCGTCAACCTCTTCAACTGTCTCTTCTGCCTTGTCAAGGTCAGCCTCAACATCGTCGGTAGCCTCAGCAGCCTCTTCGGAAGCCTCTTCTGCGTTCTCTTCACAAGTCTCGCAGTCATCTAAGCACTCGTCGAAATCCTCGTCAAGCTCTTCATAATCGTAGTCCTCAAGCTCCTTTCTCTTCTTAAGAGCCAGAACTGCTGCTGTACCTGCTGCTGCAACGCCTAAAGCTGCTGCTACTTTTAATGCCTTACCCATAATAAAACATCTCCTTTGATTTAAAATATTTACACAATGAGATGGCGAATACGCCATTTTCACATAATGTAAGTATATCACAT
>JAFYET010000135.1 GCA_017544125.1 Ruminococcus sp.
GCCGCCAGCTTTTCACCAAACTGCTTCGAGGTCGCTTTCCATGGGGTCGAGGGCAGGTTTATGCCCCTCGGGTCAAATATCCACTCCGCCACCGCATCGGGCAGCTCCTCGTCAGTGCAGTCAGGGGCTACCACCAGCGTTTTCAGCTTGTCGGTCATGCCCTTGTCTTTGGCAGCGGCGCATATCGCCGTCACGAATTTCTTTATCGTCACGCTGTCCTTGGCAGGCCGCCTTGAGCCGCTTTTGAGCCTGCTGAAATTCGACTCCGAGCACCCCGCATATGCCGCAAGCTGCGTGTTGTCGGTGGCAAGCGTCCATAGCAGGTATTCTATCCTTCTGCTTATCATGCTTTCTCCCTATCTGTATAGTGCAATGTAGGCGTAAAGCCCGCTGTCTGTCTGGTATTCACCTACCGCATAGTCATTGTCCCCCTCTTTCCAGAACTGGGATATAACTATCGTGCCCTCCGGCGGCTTTGCAGTAAGTGCGCCGTTTGATGCAATGTTCACATCAAAGGTGGTGTCGTCCATCTTGTCCTCGGGTATGTTGTCGCTTTCGGGTATCTCCATAAGATACCAGTCGATAGTCATGCTCACATTGTCGGCTGTGGGGTCTATGTATACGTTGTTAAGCTCCCTTGCCAGCATATCGCCGTCCTTTTCGGTGCTGTATATGAACATACACTTCCAGCCGCCCGCCATGCGGTTTTTGCTCTTTATCTGCGCCCCTCCCGTGGGCATTTTCCTTATCAGGTCAGCCTGCCCGTAGCACCAATCAAACTCGCTGAACTCGGGTCTGTCCTCAGTGGTGCGCTGCATCGCCTCGACAAATTCCGGGTCTTCGCTCAGGTCGATATCAGGCTTTTGCGTTGTCCTTGTGGTAGTCGTGGTCGTTGATGTGTCATCAGGCTCAGAGCTGTCAGATGTGGTGGTTGTTGTTTCGTCTGGCTGCGCCCTGGTCGTGGTGGTGGTTTCCGCAGTTGTTGTGGTGGTGGTCTCGTCCTCGCTGCTCTCGTCATTGTCTGAGCTTTCATCGTCTGAGTCTACCTGTGATGATACCGAGGAGGAATCGCCCTTTTTCGATGAGCTGTCATCATCGTCATCAACATCGCTGCCGAATATCCCGCCGGGGTTGAAGTAAAACAGCGCCGATGCTGCCACTGCCCCCGCTAATAGTATCGACAGAAATACCGTCAGCCCCTTGTATGATTTGCGACCAACCTGCGCTGCCGGCTGTGCGGGCTGTTGTGTTGGCACTTGCGGCTCGAGCATGGCAGGGGAGGCACTCATAGGCACAAACTTCTGCGGCTGCTGTATCATCTCTTCGGGCATAGCCCCCTCGGGCTGGGTGTCGGGTACCGGGCTTTCAAACATAAACCCGCATGAGCCGCAAAACGCCGCCCCCTCATCGACCCTCGCCCCGCATTTCGGACAGAACATAATGATCAACTCCATTCAACAATTAACAATTCACACTGCACAATGCAAAGTTTTGCCGGCACGCCGTGCCGACCGCCTTTTTGCACACTCTTGTGACCCACAATTGTCAATCAGCGGCGCAGCCGCTTTTATGATCCGCCCGAAGGGCGCACCTGAATTGTGCATTGTGCATTGCCCGTGCTCCTATTCAAGAAAATTATACCATATCCTCCCAGTTATTTCAACTTCTGGCACATTGCTGTCATTGACAAATTCAGTAATAGTCACGGTTTGCCCCTGCCCATGCCTGCTGACCCTGCTCCCTGCTTTTTGATATGTGCGGCTTTTTTTAGTTTTTTGTTGACAACAAAAGGCATTTTGTGGTATAATTATATAGATATTAAAGCGAAAGGAATATGATGAGATGGATAAAAGAGATGCGGAAATACTGCTTAATTTCCTTAAAGATATAATGTATTCAAGGCGCTATCAGAACCTCAATGTCACAATACTCAGCCCCGAAGCTCAGGATCTCGGCGAGGGTCTCAATAACCTCTCAAAGTATATCCTTGAGTGTAAGAAGTATATTGACGAGGTGTCGTCGGGCGGTACACCCAAGCCCGTTTCCGATGATAACCCCTTTATAAAGTATATCAGCAAGCTCACCGATCACCTCGGTGAGGATAAGTGAGCATATTTATTATTTAGCATTCGGTGGTGAGTAAGGTGAAAAAGAACAGATATACAGTGGCTGTGCTCGTTTCAAATATCACAGACCCTTTCTCGACTCAGGTGGCAAAGGGCGCAATGGCAGCGGCAGAGCAGTATGATGTCAACCTGATAGTTGTACCGGGTAAGTATATCTGCGAAACTTCCTTCTCTAACTCCGACACTACCTATGAATACCAGTATAATAACCTCTTTAAGTATGTAAATGATAAAAACGTCGATGCCGTCTGCGTTTGTACAGGCACTATCGCCTATGCAAGCAGCGATGATGAAAAGCGTGACTTTGTCTCGCAGTTCGGCAGCGGCGTTCCTGTTATTTCTATCGCCTCCAAGGTCGAGGGGCAGGAGTATGTGGTCTTTGATAACGTGCAGAGCGTGCGTGAGGCTGTAAGCTATATGATAAGGGAAAAGGGCGTAAAGAGGGTTGCCTGCCTTGCCGGCAGCGTCAGCAATACCGACTGCGCCGAAAGGCTCGAAGGCTATAGGCTCGCCCTCGCTGATAACGGTATAGAGTGTGATGAGTCGCTTATCTGCTTTGTTAACCCCTCCCGTGCTTGTAAGGAGGATTTTGCGGCGTTTATAAAAGCTCACACCGATGCCCAGGCGCTCGTCTGCTCTAATGACGA
>JAFYET010000136.1 GCA_017544125.1 Ruminococcus sp.
CATAGGTCTTGCGGTATTCAACCTTATACCCATACCGCCCCTTGACGGCTCGAAGATACTCATGTTCTTCCTGTCAAACAAGCTCAACTACAAGCTCTATGAGTATCAGATGTATTTCTATATAGGCTTCATAGTGGTGCTTATGACGGGGCTTCTCGATGTGCCCCTCGGGCTTCTTCGCAGCGGCGTGTTCTTCCTGGTAGATACTATTACTATGTGGGTGCCGTCGCTTATGGGCGCTATACTATAATTCATAATTACTGTGCTCCCCCTCGGTATCGGGGAGTGTGAACTATCGGCATTATCGGCATTATCGGGCTTCGATCGTGCTGAAAATGCTGAAAGTTCAGATAATAAAACTATAAAGGAGAAAAGGTCTTGTCTGCTGTTTCGTTTAAGCTGGATATGTTCGAGGGTCCTCTTGACCTGCTTCTGCACCTTATACAGAAGCACAAGCTCGATATAATGGATATAGAGATATCGCTGCTGTTAGAGCAGTATCTTGAATATATAGAGCAGCTCGACCATGAGGACTACGAGTATGCGGGTGAGTTCCTTGAAATGGCTGCAAGGCTCATCTACATAAAGACAGTCTCACTGCTGCCCAAGCCTGAGGAGGCGCAGGAACTCAAAGAAGAGCTCCAGGGCAGGATACTTGAATACTCGGTGTGCAAGCAGCTTGCCGATAAGCTCAGGGGTATGTACCTTGAAGACGGCTTGTTCGTGCGTGATGAGCTGACTATTGAGGAGGGCTCAAAGGCATATGAGCTGACCCACGCCCCAGAGGAGCTTGTTACGGCTCTGCTCGCCGCAGGCAAGAAGAAAGCCATTCCCGAGCCGCAGATAAAGGCTAAGGACTTTGGCAATATAGTCTCTCATAAGATATATTCGGTAACGTCAAAGATACTCTATGTACTCAAAAAGCTCTATAAAACGGGCAGCTTTGATATGGACAGGCTCTATGACGGCATGAAGGAAAGGTCTGAGCGTATAGCCACCTTCCTCGCTATCCTCGAGCTTACCCGTTCGGGCAGGATAACCATGTCAGACGATAACTCGGTGATATACTTCAAGCGCCGCACCAAAGAGGAGCGTGCCATAGAAAGAAGCTCATCAAAGACCGTGGAGCAGCGGCTTTTAGAGGAGGAGGGGGAGTATATCCCCGATGATGATGAAGACTATGCCCCCCCCGAGCTGCCAGAGGACAAGCCCTATGCGGTGTTTGAGCCGTTCATAACTAAAGAACAGCGCCGTGAGTTGCCGGTAAGGGTAAGCTCTGAAAAGGTAATGCCGAGAACGGCGATAGATATTATAATACTCGAAGATGAAGAGCCTGCACCACAGGCAGACAGCAAGCCCGGTGTCATAGATATGACCGAGCCTGCCCCGCAGCCTGTGCAGCATGAGCTGCCTGAGCCGCTTGAAGCAGACAAGGCAGCAGTGCCCGTAAAAGAGCCGGCAACCTGCGTGCATAAGCAGGGGCGCAAGGCTGCACCTGTTAACAAGCACAGGCGCAAAAGGCGTAAAGCCTCATACATCAACGGTCTGCTTACGGGCGTGTGCATAGCCGCAGTGGGCGTGGGGCTGTATGTGGCTGCCAAAGAGATAATGACCAAAGAGAGGAAGCATAAATGAGCGAGATAGAAGTAAGCGATGAGCTTTTGCGCATAACCGAGGCGATAATCTTCGCAAACGGCGACCCCGTGACAGCCGAGCGCATAGCAAGGGGCGCAGGGGTTTCTGTTGCTGAGGCTCACGCAGCGGCTAAGAAGCTGATACGCACCTACGCCGTAAGAGATGGCGCACTGGAGATACTTACCCTTAACGGGGCATATCAGCTCGCCGTCAAGAGCGATTACAGTGAGCATATAAGAAAGACACTTGACGAGAAGAAGAACACCGCCCTCTCAAACGCCGCAATGGAAACGCTGGCGATAGCGGCATATAATCAACCCGTCACCAAGTCGTTCATTGAGAACATCAGGGGCGTTGATTCCTCGGGCGTTGTAAACTCGCTCGTTGAGAAGGAGCTTTTAGAGGAATGCGGCAGGCTTGAACTGCCGGGCAGACCCATAGCATACCGCACAACGGATAACTTCCTGCGCTGCTTCGGGCTTTCAAGCCTTGATGACCTGCCGGAGGTCATAACCCCCGAAGCGCTCGCTGAACAGAGCAGCGCTGAGAGCGATGACGAGCAGGATCAGTTGACCGTATAAATACACAGCGCCAAAGGCGAAGTAAAGTTGTGCATAAAAAGGGAAGTGATATGACAGTTATGATAGTATTATATATACTCCTCGGGCTTATAGCCCTTATTGTCATATTGCTGCATATCTCGGTAACTGTCGATGTGTGCGCTGACAGTAAAGAGGGGGTAAGATACAGCGTTAAGTATCTGTGCTTTACACTGTACCCCCGCAAGCCCAAGCCTAAGAAGAAGCGCAGGCGCAGAAATAAGAAGTCAGTCGCAAAGCAGCAGACGCAGATAGCCCCCCTCGATGAAAAGGAGCTTGCAGCAGAGCTTGAACGGCTCGACAGAGAGGCTGAACTTGATACGGACAGCATCATAGACGACGATACGGCAGATGAGCCGGCAGCCCCTGCACTTACCGTAGACAGTATAGAGCCCCCGCCCAAGCCTGCCCCCAAAAGGGATGATAAGCAGGAGCGCAGGCGGCAAAAGGAGCTTAAAAAGGCACAGAAAGCCGAGAAGAAGGCAGCCAAGAAAGCCGCAAAGCAAGCCGCCAAGGAGCAAAAGCATAAAGACGACCATGACCCAGATGAAGAGAAGAAGATGGGGCTGATAGATAAGTTTAACTACTATGAGCCGCTGTTCCCTATGGGTTGGAAGTATTTCAGAAAGCTGCTAAAGGCTGTGCGCCTTTACGATACACAGATACACCTGACGACAGCTAAGGCAGATGCCTATGAAAGCGCTATATTCTACGGCAAGCTGCAATTAGCACTCAATAATGCCCTTGCAGCGGTCTGCGGCATATTCACAGTAAGGCTCAAAAGCGTGGGTGTCAAGTGCGAGTTCAATGAGGATAAGCTCGATTACCACGTCAGCAGCAAGGTAAAGCTGCGGCTGTCAACAGTAATAGCCATAGCCGTATGCGTGCTTGTGCGGTATCTGTGGTTCAGGCATAAGAAGAAAAAAGAAGCTAAGAAGAGCATTACAGTAAGCAGCGAGCAGCAAGAGCAGAAGCTGTCAGCATAAGTTTGGTAATGCACTATATAAGGAAAGGACGTAATCATCATGGCAGAAAACAATCTCGAGAACCTTATCAAAGCATCTATGGACAAGATCCACGAAATGGTGGATTGTCAGACAGTTGTAGGCCAGCCTGTAACAACACCCGACGGTACTACTATCATACCTGTATCAAAGGTTTCGGTGGGCTTTGCTTCGGGCGGCTCTGACCTTCCCACAAAGAACCCCAAGGATCAGTTCGGCGGAGGTTCGGGCGCAGGTATTTCCATAACACCCGTGGCTTTCATCACTATCTCAAACGGCGATGTCAAGCTGCTTCAGCTCACTATGGAGGCTGCACCCTCTAACAGCGCTATCAATATGGTGCCCGAGGTCATTGATAAGATAACCGACTTCATCGGCAAGAAGAAAAAAGGCGGCGAGGAAGCCGAAGATTAAGCCATACTGATAGCTCCCTGCGTTGCCATAGGCGCAGTGCTGATGGTCATCTGAATTTTCATTTTTTTCAAATTAAGCCTTAGATTTCATCGTTTAAAAACACAAGTAACGCATATCCTAATCATGTGAATAAGCATGAAAGGAATGTGCATACTATGAAAAGACTTGTGTGTCTTTGTCTTTTTTTGCTGATGCTCTGCGGGCTGAGTGCTGATAAAGTGTCGGCAGAGAGCTTTGATGTGCGTGCAAAGGCTGCCGTTGTCATCGAGCTTGAAACGGGCAGGGTGCTTTATAAGAAGAACAGCAGTGCAAGGCTGCCTATGGCAAGTACCACAAAGATAATGTCAGCTCTGCTTACAGCCGAGAGCGGCGGGCTCGATGAGCGCTTTACTGTTGACAGCGAGGCGATAAAGGTCGAGGGCTCGTCTATGGGCTTGCAGCAGGGCGATATCGTGTCAAAGCGTATACTAATGTATGGTATGCTGCTGCCGAGCGGTAACGATGCCGCCAATGCCGCAGCTGTGGCTGTTGCGGGAAGTGTACCAAAGTTTGTACAGCTGATGAATGAGCGTGCAAGGCAGCTCGGGCTAAAGGATACTCACTTTGTCACCCCCTCGGGGCTTGATGATGATACCGATGAGCACTATTCAACTGCGTATGATATGGCAATGCTCACCCGTGCGGCGATTGATAACGGCATCTTCCGTGAGATATGCGGCACTGCAAGGGCAAAGCTCTGCTACGGCAGCCCGCCCTATGACAGGTGGCTTGTTAATACCAACAGGCTGCTAACATCGCTTGACGGGGTGATAGGCGTTAAGACGGGGTTTACCGACAAGGCAGGGCGTTGTCTTGTGTCAGCCTGCGAGCGAAACGGTGCAACGCTGATCTGCGTCACTCTTAACGACCCCGATGACTGGGCAGACCATAAAACCCTGTATGACCGCTGCTTCGGTCAGTGTGAGAGCTGCACGCTAAAAACCGACGGCATAAGCGTTAATGTCGTGGGCGGCAGCTGCGACAGTGTGAAGTGCTATGTCCCCGATGTTAAGATAAGCCTGCCCATAGGCGAGTATGAGCGTGTCGAGCGTGTGGTGGTGCTTAAGCCGTTTATCTACGCCCCCTCGCCCCGTAAGGAACAGGTGGGGCTTGTGAGATACTGCTACGGCGGCAGGCAGATAGCTGTATCGCCTGTGTTCACATCAGCAAGCGCAGAAGTACCCGGCACGGCTGAGCAGGCTTCGGGCAACAGCCTGCTTGACAGGATAAAAAGCATTATAGCTGACTGAAACGGAGTGCTGTGAAGCACCCCGATACATAAAGAAAAGAGGATATATGGAACCTATAAGACTACAAAAGATAATAGCAGAAGCAGGTGTATGCTCACGCAGAGCTGCCGAGTTACTCATAGAAAAAGGCAAGGTCAAGGTCAACGGACACCCTGCAAAGCTCGGCGATAAGGCCGACCCCAACAAGGATATAATAACCGTTGACGGCGAGAGACTATATATCAGCCGCAAAAAGAGCTTCCGCTACATAATGCTCAATAAGCCCCGTGGCTATGTTACCAGTATGAGCGATGAGCTGGATCGGCGTGTCGTCACCGACCTGCTCACGGGCGTTGGCGAGAGGGTATACCCCATAGGCAGGCTTGACCGTAACTCAGAGGGGCTTTTGCTCTTTACCAATGACGGGCAGTTTGCAAATGACGTTATGCACCCCTCACGCCATATATCAAAGACCTACCGTGTCACCGTGCGCCCCGATATAAATGACGAGCAGCTCGTTCAGCTCTCGGAGGGCGTTGAGATAGACGGCAGAAAGACAGCCCCCTGCACCGTTCTCGTGCTTGAAAAGCAGCAGGGCAGGGTAGTGCTTCAAATGACTATCCACGAGGGCAGGAACAGGCAGATAAGAAAGATGTGCGAGGCCGTTGGCTTGGAGGTGGCAAGGCTCAAGCGCTCCTCAGTGGGTCCCATAAAGCTCGGTATGCTAAAGCCCGGCGAGTGGCGTGACTTAAAGCCCGATGAGCTGCGTGCTATCAGAACGGCTATAACCAAGAAGAAAGACTGATATACTTTACCACTGCCGATAACAGGGAGATTTTCTGTACAGCTGTGACCCTGCGGCACAAATCGGCAGCATTTCCCTTGACAAAGCTATTTCAATGTGATATAATAATCTCCGCTAAGAGAGGAAACAGCTATGGCGATAGATAAAAAAGGAACAAAGCAGATTGCCGACAACAGGGCGGCAAGGCATGATTATTTCGTGCTCGAGCAGATAGAGTGCGGCATTGAGCTCGTAGGCACCGAGGTCAAGAGCATCAGGGCGGGCAGGGTAAACCTCAAAGACGCATGGTGCTCGGTGGATAACGGTGAGATGTGGGTCAAGGGTATGCACATATCCCCCTATGAGCAGGGCAATATCTTCAACCGTGACCCTATGCGTGTGCGCAAGCTGCTTTTGCATAAGAGAGAGATAATGCGCCTGTTCGGCAAGGTCAAGCAGGAGGGGCTCACGCTCATACCTCTTTCACTCTACTTCAAGGGCAGCCGTGTCAAGGTGGCACTGGGTCTGTGCAAGGGTAAGAATCTCCACGACAAGCGCCAGGACATGGCAAACAAAGCCGCCGCCAGAGAGATAGACAGGGCGATGAAGGAGAGAAATAACAGGTAATACAGATTTAATGCATAATGCAAAATGCATAATGCATAATTATGGTATCGCTTTCGGCGATGTTATGCCCATTCGGGCAGTTGCACTTGCTTCAAATAATCAAACAGTATGACCACTTAAATAATACGTCCTGCGAAGCAGGACACATTCATTATGCATTATGCATTTACCCACGGGGCTGCAATGGTTTCGACGGGGGTGGTGAAGTGGGATAAGCGGGTAGAGGATCGCACACTCTTTAAACGGCGAACGTTTTAAAATTAAACGACGAAACTAATTTTGAATTAGCTGCTGCTTAAGTCAGCGCTCGTCGGGCCTTTGAGTACCACGGCTTAGGTCTCGGCGTCGATCAGTGGTGAACGTGCATA
>JAFYET010000137.1 GCA_017544125.1 Ruminococcus sp.
ATATCATCGGTATAGCTCTCCTTTATATTCATCGTCTTAGCTATTATACCATATTATAACGAAAAAGGCAATAATGGTTTTTTAACATATTCCAAACAAAAACCGCATGGGTGTTATCCATGCGGTATGGTGTTATTTCTTGTTTTTCTTCTTTATTATCACGACAACAACCAGAATAACCAACAGCAACCCGCCGCCAGCTGCTGCGAAAATAACCGCCATAGGCGTGAAGTTACCGTCAGAGGGCTTGCTCTCTGTGGTCGTTACATCAGATGATGATGATGATGCATCGGTTCCATATTTTATAGTAGTAACGACAGTAGTTGTGGTCATATCAGCCTTAAACTCTTCGGCAGATTCTTTGTCCAAGAATTCACTAAGGTCAAGATCCTTTCTGGCTGTGAAGAAAGTCGAAAATTCTTTAGTCTTGAATGTCAAACGGCTTAAGTACGCACCCGGGTAGTTAGTAGTGGTCAGTTCCGCATCTTGCCTGTGCCTTTGCAGTTAGGGCAGGTATCGCTGACGATATCGTCGTGGTCGTCATGCTCTTTGCCGTCACCACGGCAGCTCGGGCATTGGTAATAGCCGCCGTCGCACTTGCCCCTGCCTTCCTCGCCCGGGCAGACTATCTGCCCTTTGCCGTTACACTCGCCACAGACGATCTTGCCCTTATTGCCGCAGGCGGTGCAGTTGAATTTGCCCGTTGCGTTACAGTGGTAGCACTGCTCGAGTATCTGTGCGCTGACAGGGAATGAAGCGAAGGAAATAGTACTATGGCGCAGAGAATAAATGTGATAGATCGTTTTATAAGGTCGCCTCCGTGCTGAAGGGGTCATTTTTTCTTCTTTTCAAAGTTCTGGTAGTCAACGCCGCATATGGGGCAGATAAAGCCCTCGGGCAGCTCGTCGCCCACATACTCATAGCCGCAGATAGTGCAGCGCCATATGATACTGCCGTCGCCCGCAACGCCTGCGGGAACTGCGCCCGGCTCGTAGACTATCTTCTCAAAATCAGAAGCGGGGTGCTTACAAAGCGGGCAGACAAAGTCCTCAGGCAGCTCCTCACCCACATACTCATAGCCGCAGATGATACAACGCCACACAGTAAGCCCCTCGTCAGTCACCGCTATGGGCTTGGGCTTAGGCTTGATATTTTCAAGGTAGTAAGCGTAGTCAGCCGAGCGTGCAGCGTTAAGCATTGCCATTTCGCCCACGTCTGCTATAAACATAGTATGCGTGCCGAGGTCTATACTCTGACAGACTTCGGCGCTTATAAAGGAGTTAGTACCCTGCGTCACAGCAAGGGTGCCGTTTGAAACACGCTTTACATCGGAGAAGCCTGCAAACTTATCCGCCTCTCTGCCCGTCTGGAAGCCAAAGCGCTTGATAAGCTCAAAATCCGCCTCCTGGCTGATTATAGATGCTGTGAACTTACCCGTAGATGCTATCATGTCATGGGTAAGGTTTGCCTTATTGACGGTAAGGCTTATACGGTTAGGCTCGCTCGTCACCTGCCCGACCGTATTTGTGATACAGCCGTTATCTTTGCCGTTTTCGTTCGCCGTCACCACGAACAGTCCGTAGGTTAATTTGTAGATAGGGTTGTCTGACATAAGAATTACCTCGCTTTCGGTTAGGTTGTTTTTATGGTTTGTTATTCTTTTCTTACAGTTACATACTGCGCCGCCGCACAAAAGCCGAGGCTTTCGGCGAGCTTACGTGATGCGGTGTTGCCCTCATCACACGCCCACACAGGGCGTTTACCCTGCGCAAGGGTATATTCTATCATCTGCTCTGCCGCAAGGGATGCAAGCCCTCTATGGCGAAACTGCGGTGATGTTTCCACGCCGATATCCACCTCATCAGGGCTGACAGCAGCAGAGAATGCCCATGATGCAGGAATTCCGTTACACATAACGCAAAAGCCTGCACCGCTCTTTGCAAACTCCTCTTTATCACGCCACGAAAAGCGTGGAGTCACCCGCCCGTCAAGGGAATCAAAGAGCTTATCATCGATCTCACGGACCTCGCAGCCGTCGGGCATCGAAGCCTTTGGACAGGGCGGCTGAGAAGCAAGCTCAAAGCCAAAGCGGCTGCCGAAGGAAAGCCCTTGTTTGCTTTTGAAAAACCGCACGGCTCTCCCCTCCTCCGCAAACAGCACAAAGCGCCTTGGCAGCCCCTCAGCGATCAGAAATTCGTCATAGACCTGCTCGAGAAATGCCTCATCGCAGCGCCCGAAAAAGAACGCAAAGCCGCAGTAATGCCACAGCAGCAGCGAGCCGCCGTCTGCATACACCTCGCCCGACTGTCTGTGCTTAAGCACCGACAGCGGGTAGACCGAGCCGCAGGGCGTGCCGCTCACAAATCCCAAAGCGGCATCATATTGTTTTAGGGCGAGCTTTTTCATGATACACCTCTGAACGCTTCACAAATTCACAAATCATTTTTATAATTATATCACATCTTCTTCAACATTTCAAGTTAATTTGCACAAGCTGTCACCAAAGTTTTCGTCGGGAATTTAGCTGTTCCTACAAAAATAAAAAAAATCGCCCGAGTTTTCAAAAACGCTTGACAAACCGGCGATTATAGTGTATAATAATATAGTCGTTTATGGGGCATAAATGGCGGCATAGCTCAGTTGGCTAGAGCACTTGGTTCATACCCAGGGTGTCACCGGTTCAAATCCAGTTGCCGCTACCATTTGGCCCCATAAATTTTGGCCCGTTGGTCAAGTGGTTAAGACTCCGCCCTTTCACGGCGGCATCATGGGTTCAAATCCCGTACGGGTCACCACTACTTTTAGCTCTGAAATGACGTATTTACGTCGTTTCGGAGTTTTCTTTTTCCCGCACGACCCATTATTAGCCCATTACTCTAATGAACAGTTGTGACAAGTTACAGACAGTCACGCTGTTCTTTTTTTATTTGAAAATTAATTGACTGACCTATTATATCCGAGGTGCGTGCTTTCTGCATTGCGAATTCGTGAGTGTAGATTCCTAAAGTCGTGTTGCAGTTGCTATGCCCGAGGTCTGCCGAGACTGTTGCTACATCAACGCCTGCTGCGATGAGTATGGAAGCGTGGCTGTGGCGCATACTGTGAATATTGCAAAACCTGAAATTATTCTTTGCGCAGAACTCCCTGAACCAGCCGTAGGGTGTCTGGGGATTCATAGGCAGACCGTTCCACTTGGTGAAAAGTCTGTCGGTATCTACCCACTTGCTGCCCTGACGCTCACGCTCGCTGTCCTGCCACAACTTGTATTCTCTGAGCAGTTCAAAAAGCTCATCGGGGTATCTGTTGCAGCGCTGCGAACGCTTTGTTTTGGTCTTGCCGGTATACTGCCCCTTTGCGCCCGTGTATGCAGATGTTCTGCGGACGGAGATAACATTCTCCTCCCAGAGAATATCCTTCCACTCAAGCCCTAACAGCTCTCCCCTGCGGAAACCCGTGAACACTGCCAGCGTGATGAAGACTCTGTATTTAAGCGGTGCCTGCTGTAAAAGTTCAAAAAGCTGATCGAATTCCTCAGGTGTATATATCTCACGCTCTTTCTCCTCACCGATGTGCGGTATCTTCATCTTCTCGCACGGATTGTATGTCAGCATATCCATATCAATGGCATAGCTGAACACATCGCTGATGAAGCTGATATGGTGGATAATAGTTTTGCGTGAAAGCGGTTCGCCCGTTTTGAAATTCCTGCCGTTCACCGCAAGGTCGTTTATGAACAGCCTGATGTCTCGTCTCGTTATCTTGTCAAGCTTCAGGTGACCAATAGTGGGATAGACTCTTGTTGTGAGCTTTCTCATGCGCTCATAGGTTGTGGGGCGAAGCTCAAGCTTTGCGTACTCCTCAAACCACTGCTCGGCGAAGGTCTCAAACTTAACATTTCCCGACTTACAATGCCCTATCTTGCACTCTTCCTCGAATAATACTGCTTGTCTGTGTGCCTCCTTTAATGCCTGTTTTTCGCTCATACTCTCGGGCGGACGGTACGTCTTGTACTTTACTATCTGCTTGCCGCGAATATCGTAGCCGCAGGACACCCTTATAGAAAATGAACGGCCTTTCTTTGAAACTGATGCCATATTAGCCCTCCTGACGAAGAGCTGATCGTGGTATCGCATTCGTACCTTTAATTATACCACAGAACGATATGATTTTCCAATAGGAAAATTAAATTTTTCGTATCGTCAATGCACAAAATAATACCTCTGTTTTTGTGCATTGCTACAAAGTTTTTGGTTTTGTGATAATTGTGTGAAAATGACGCCGATTTTTTTTCGAGTTACATAAGATTTCACTTATTATATATATAGATCATTTTGATCGGACTATATCATAAAGGAGGTCATCTATATGACTAACGAAGAAATTGTAATGAAGATCGCAGAGCTGGTGATCCAGCTGCTGGAGCAGAACAAACCCGCAGAGTCAAAAGCTGCATCGGATAAGGTGGAGATGCTGACGATAGGCGAAGCTGTCAGGGAATTCCCCGGACTTACAAAATCGACGCTCAGACAGCTGACGGCTCAGGAGAAGATACGCTTTTTCAGAGCAGGCGAAGGCAATAACGGAAAGATACTTATCAACAAGGCGAGCCTTGTTGATTATCTGAACGGTGAAACAAAGGAGGATAGCAATGGCATCGGTAAGAAGAAAAAATAAGAGATCCTTTGAGATAAGGGTCTCTGACGGGAGTGACATCAACGGAAAGCCTATCGTTTATCAGATGACATGGAAGCCTGAGCCGGGTATGACAGACAGACAGATAGAAAAAGAGCTTAACCGTCAGGTGGTAATGTTTGAGGAGAAGATCAAGGCAGGGAAATATCCCTGCAACGTGACATTTATGACATTTGCAGAGGATTATCGTATAAACTTTGCAAAGGCAAATCTTCGTCCGACTACCTTTGAAAAGGAAACGTACATCACAAAAAGAGTGTATCCGGCAATAGGTCACAAAAAGCTCGGGAAGATCACAAGGCGTGATATTATGATGTTTGCGAATTACCTTGTGAATGAGTGTACAAATGAGAAAACGGGCAAGCCGCTTGCCTACAAGACGATAAAAAGCCATATCAGCTTTATATCAAGAGTGTTCTCGTATGCTATTGAACTCGGGGCGCTGAGTGACAATCCTGCAAGAAATATCAAAATACCGAAAACTGAAGAAAACAAGCCGAAGGAAATTGAGATATATGACCCTGAGGAGCTTTGCCAGCTGGAAAAAATGCTTGATGACAAGGCACCGCTGAAATACAAAGTGTTTTTAAATTTACTGATAGTCATGGGCGGGCGCAAGGGCGAGGTACTGGGGCTTGAATGGAAGGACATTGATTTCAAGACCAGACTTATCGCCATAAGGCGTGCATCATATTACACCCCCGAAAAAGGCATATATGCGAGCGACCCCAAGACAGAGAAATCAAAGAGAGTAAAACAGTACAGTCAGGAGCTGTTTGATCTTCTTGCAAAGTACAAGCAGGAACAGGACGAATACAAGGCAAATCTCGGCGATAAGTGGCAGGAGCACGACAGACTGTTCACCCAGTGGAACGGCAAACCTATGCATCCGAACACGCCTTATGATTGGCTCAAAGAGTTCTGCGAGAAAAACAATTTCCAGTTTCATTGTTTACACTCCCTCAGACACAGCCATTCGTCAATAAAGATCTGCAACGGTGTCAGTCCGGCGGAGCTTTCTGCCGATCTCGGGCACAGCAGCATAAATGTAACACTCGGGGTGTATGCTCATATATTCGCAAAGGTCGCTGCGAAGGAATCGACTGTTGTCGATAAAGCGATAGGACTTATAAAGGATAAAAATACCTTTATTCTGCACGGGTGTTGCAGTGTAAAGTATTACTGCGTAATAAAGAGAGAAAACGGAGCCGTATGAAAAAAGCTGAACTATTGGTAAGATAGCTGTAAATCTGTTAGACAGATGGAAAAAGCCCTCGCAGATGTATCGTCTGCGGGGGCTGGGTTTTATGTAATATGTATTCATTCGTCAAGAGGGTTCTTTTTATTCTCAATAAAATACTTGCAAGCCCCGACGATAAATTTTGCTTTGCTTGTGCCAAGCTCTTTAACATAAGCATCAATCAGATAGTAATCTTCCGGTTTGATATCGCATTTTAACTGCTTATAGGTCTTGGCGGTATAACGATTGTTAGCTGCAATTTTAGCAGCACTATTCTTGTTTTCATGCTTCATAATTGTTCTCCTGTATAAAAAGCAATAAAATATCGTACCATTGTATATAATGCTGCAATCAAGAATGGTTACAATGGTACGATTTGTTGCATTTGTCAATTGATGTTCGTACCATTGTATGGTATAATTGAATTAAAGAAATACAACAATATCAATGAGTATCGGTTACCTACAATGTAATTATACCACATTGAGCAATCGGTGTCAACCGGAAAGGAGTAAAGCGGTCATATGTTTATAAAAAATATAATAATCAAATACAGAAAGGAAGAGGTCTATGGATAACGACAAAGCATACATCTATCTTGACCATAATGCAGTCATCAAAAAATCTGGTGACATAGACGGGCTGTTTTCAAAGGCATACGTCAAAGCGATTTTAAAAGACAACATGCTGGTGATGCAGCCTGTCGATTCAATCGGAAGTCTCGACGAGAAAACGATATTGTTCAACACATTTTACGATCCACAGTTTTTGATTTTTATACTGTCATACCTCCAGAGCAGA
>JAFYET010000138.1 GCA_017544125.1 Ruminococcus sp.
GGCGGCTTTGAAGTTCGGCGAGGTCTGGGTGGTGGCACCTGACAGCCAGCGAAGCGCTATGTCACACAGCATATCCCTCCGTGGCAGCTTTGAGCTGTGGGAGGTGGAGTTCCCTGTAAAGGGCGTTCACGCATATGCCTGCACGGGTACGCCTGCCGATTGTGTAAGGGTCGGGGTATTGAATGTCGTCCCCGGCAAGCCCGATGTGGTGTTCTCGGGCATAAACTACGGCTATAACGTGGCTACCGACCTGCAATACTCAGCGACTGTGGGTGCTGCATTTGAAGCTGCATTTCAGGGCATTCACGCTATCGCTTTCTCCGAGGGCTTTACCGAGCTTGATGACAGCGTCGGCGAAGTCACCGACAAGTATATTGAACAGTTAATGGGTGAGCTTATAGATGAGCAGCTATCGAATATCGAGATACATAACGTAAACTTCCCTGCGTGCAGCATTGAACAGTGCAGGGGCATAAAATACGGCTGCAGGGTATCAGACGGCGTGTTTTATAAAGACCGCTATGATATCACACCGAATGATAACGGCAGATCTGCCTGCACGGTAGTGGGTGAGCGGCGCTGGGAAGCTGATGAGGGAACAGACCTGAGAGCTGTGCTTGATAATTATATAGCCATAGGCACAGCACGCAATATTTCCTGACAGGGTCTGTCATATACAAGAAAGGAAACAATAATGGGAAAGAAAAAGAATAGTAAGAAAAAGCACGGCAAGGTGTCGCTTTGTGACAAGATACTTGCCGAGGTAAAGAGAAGCGGCAAGAAGCCCGTGAGCTTCAAGGCGCTATTAAAAGCCTGCCGCAGCTTCAAGGGCTTTGATTTTGATGACTTTACAAAGTGCGTTGAAAAGCTCAAGCGTGACGGCAGGATAGAGGAAAACAAGATAGGATTTGTAAGCTGCGAGTTTTCAAAGCTCACCCCCTGCAAGATAGTCAAGCTCAGCAAGACCTTCGGCTTTGCAAGAGAGGACGAGATGGGGGAGGATATATTCATACCCGGCAAGAGGCTCATGGGCGCTATGCCCGGCGACAGCGTGCTTGTCAAGATATCAAAGCACAAGTCGGGCGAGAGCCGTGAGGGCGAGGTAATGAGCATAACCGAAGAGGCTTTTTCACGCTTCTCGGGCGAGATAGTAAACGAATTCGGTGAGCTTAAAATAATGCCCGATGCGCTCTCAAAGTTCGCACTGAGCTTTGATAAGCCGCAGGAAATGGAGCTTCACGAGGGCGACAAGGTAACGGCTGTGATCACAGCAAGGGGCAAGAGCCACAAGGAGCACTGCTGCGAGATCGTATCTGTCTTCGGCAGCTCTATGAAGGCTTCAAGCTGCGCACTTGCGATACTTGAAGTAAACGGCATAGTGCCTGTCTTCCCCGCAGAGGTAATAGACGAGGCAAGAAGAGTCAGCGACTACCGCCTTATAGAGCGTGAAGCTGCAAACCGCCTTGACCTGCGTGATATGCCCATATTCACCATTGACGGGGCTGACACTAAAGATATAGACGATGCCATATCCGTCGAGCGTGAGGGCGACGGGTATACGCTTGGCGTACACATAGCCGACGTTTCATTCTATGTAAAGCCCAAAAGCGAGCTTGACAACGAGGCTATGAGCAGGGGTACGAGCGTTTACTACGCTAACCGTGTAATACCCATGCTGCCAAAGGAGCTTTCAAACGGCATATGCTCATTAAACCCCAATGAGGAGAGACTTGCATTTTCCTGCCTGTGCAGGCTTGACAGCAACGGCGATATAGTCAGCTACAAGTTTGCAAAGAGCATAATACGCTCACGGGTAAAGGGCGTTTACAGCGAGATAAATGACTATTTTGACGGCTACAAGACCAAGGAAACGGAAGAGAAGTATAAAGAGGTCGCTTCATGCTTTCCTATAATACAGGAGCTTGCTGATAAGCTCTATAAAAAAAAGAAAGCAAGGGGCGTTCCCGAGCTTGAAACTGCCGAGAGCAAGCTGCTTATAAACGAGCAGGATATATGCGTGGGTGCTGTTTCAAAGGCAAGGGGCAGAACGGAAGAGATAATCGAAGACTTTATGCTGATAGCCAATGAGTGCGCTGCACGCTTTGGCAAGGAGCATGAGCTGCCCTTTGTTTACCGTATACACGAGCCGCCCTCAGAGCAAAAGCTCGATACGCTCAAAGAGGGGCTTACAGCCCTCGGCATACCCTTTAATTTCGGCGACAGCGTAACACCCGATAAGATAAGCGCTATCTTACAGGGCGTAGAGGGTAAGCCCGAAGCGCCTATCATCAACAATTTAGTGCTCCGCTCAATGTCAAAGGCACAGTATTCTACCGAGCCTCTCGGGCATTTCGGGCTGGTGCTTGAAGACTATGCGCACTTTACATCACCTATCAGGCGCTACCCCGACTTATCCATTCACCGCATAATGTCAGAGCTTCTTGAGGGCGTGCCTGCAAGCGAGATAGCAAGCCGCTATAATAAGTTTGCCTACGCCTCAGCCGAGAAGTCAACTGCTGCTGAGATAAAGGCTATGACCGTAGAGCGTGACTGTGAGGACTGCTACAAGGCAGAGTTCATGTCATCACAGATAGGCGAGGAGTTTGAGGGCGTTATATCCTCTGTTATGGACTTCGGCGTATTCGTTATGCTTGATAACACCTGCGAGGGTCTGCTCGCTGTTGAGGAGCTTGGTGAGGGCTTGTTTGCAACTAATTCTTTCATATCTCTTAAAAACATGACCAACGGCAATGAATACCGTGTCGGTCAGCCCATAAGGGTAAGAGTAAAGAACGCCAATGTCAACTCCGGCAGGATAGATTTTGAGCTTGCTTAGGATAATAGACACTTCTCTGTTTTAAAAGGGGAGTGTTTTTCTTTTCACCAAAAACAAATAGATAACTCTTTAATCCGTCCGTCCGACCGCCCATCAGAAAAGCCTTGATAGACCCTCATATTCACGCATAAACGAACAGTCATTATCATTTACAGACTTACTGACAGACTTA
>JAFYET010000139.1 GCA_017544125.1 Ruminococcus sp.
AGAACTTCACGCTGCTAAAGGAACTCGGACGCTGCGATAAGCCCATACTCCTTAAAAGAGGACTCAGCGCAACGCTTCAGGAGCTGCTTATGAGTGCCGAGTATATCATGAGCGAGGGCAACTCAAAGGTCATTCTCTGCGAGCGTGGCATAAGAACATACGAGACCGCCACAAGAAACACCCTTGATATCTCGGCAGTGCCGCTGCTTCACCAGAAGACACACCTGCCCGTCTGCGTTGACCCCTCACACGCAACAGGCGTTGTTACGCTGGTCGAGCCTATGGCGCTTGCTTCCGTTGCGGCAGGGTGCGACCTTCTCGAAATTGAAGTGCATAACGACCCCGCATCTGCCAAGAGCGACGGCGCACAGCAGCTTACCCCCGCCCAGTTCGGTGAGACTATGAAGAAGATAATGAGCATATCCGGCTTCGTGGGCAAGCCCCTGTGGAACGAGGTCAACAAGTAATATATGTGCATTGCCGTCATTTGTTGCATATAGCTAAAACAAAAGTTCGTATATCCTGCCTATTGCCAAAGGCGGCATAATATGTTAACTTGAAAATAAAAGGGGATAAGGGACACGGGGTCAAATTAGTCCTTTACAAAAAGCGGAAAATATGATATAATTATATATTATGGCAAATTAGTTAGGAGCGGCAATATGGTATTTAACTGTGAGCTTAAAAGAGTAGTTGATGACAGCTACGATATAGAGATAGGCAGGCAGCTTTCGGATAAGCTGGTAAGCGACCTTAAAGCGGGGCTGTGCGGGCGTGCTTCACGCTTTGCACTCATTACCGATTCAAACGTTGAGGGGCTTTATGCCCTTCCTTTGATGGAGAAGCTCAGCGCTTCGGGGCTTAAGGCTGATATGATAACCATTCCCGCAGGGGAGAAGAGCAAGACAAGGGAGATGAAAGCCTTTGTCGAGGATAAGATGCTCGCCCTTGGGTGCAGGAGAGACTGTGCGGTCATAGCCGTCGGCGGCGGCGTTGTTACCGACCTTGCAGGCTTTGTGGCAGGAACATTCGGGCGGGGCGTGCCTTTTGTAAACTACGCCACAACGCTTCTTTCGGCGGCTGATGCCTCGGTGGGCGGCAAAACGGCGGTAGATACCCCCCTTGCCACCAACCTTATAGGTATGTTCAACCAGCCGAAAAAGGTATATATAGACATAGACACATGGAAGACCCTACCCGCACGGGAGATAGCAAGCGGTCTTGCCGAAACGGTAAAGCACGGCTGCCTTGCTGACAGCGAGCTGTTTGAGTATTTAGAGCAGAATATCGAAAAGGTCTTTGACTGCGACGGCGAGGTGTGCGAGTATATCTCAAAGCACAACTGCGAGGTCAAGTATAACGTTGTTATGCAGGACGAGCGTGAGAGCGGTCTTAGAGAGATACTAAATTTGGGTCACACGGTAGGCAGGGCGATAGAAACGCTTTCTGACTACAAGCTCACCCACGGCGAAGCTGTGTCGATAGGGCTTGCAGCGCAGGCAAGGCTCGGGCTTGAAAAAGGCTTTGTCACCGCCGAAGAGGTAAGCCGCATAGAATCGCTTTTAAAGCGTGGCAGGCTGCCTGTTAGCATACCCGATTATATCGACAGGGCTGCACTTGCAGATAAGCTCTATACCGATAAAAAGGTAAGAAACGGCAGGCTCAGGTTCGTTTTTGAAGAGGGCATAGGCAAGATGAAATGCTTTGGCGGCAATAACTACGGCTTAGAGGTTGAAAAGAGCGAGATCGCCGCTGTGCTTGAAAATATGTGAGGTTATAAATGGATATTCTTTTTGCGACCGAAAGGCTAAAGGTGAGAAAGTTCACCCCCGATGACTGGGAAGACCTTGCAGAGATCCTTACCGATAAAGAGGTAACATACTTTGAGCCATATGAGACATTTACCAGAGAAGCCTGCGTGCAGGAGGCTGAGAATTTCTCAAAGAGCGATGAATTCTTCGCCGTGGTGCTTGATAAAAAGGTAATAGGCAAGCTGTATTTTTCTGACAGAAAGTATGGCAGCTATGAGATAGGTTATACCTTTAACGGGGCTTATCAGGGCAAAGGCTATGCCTGCAAGAGCGTAAAGGGCATGATAGCCTATGCTTTTGAAAATATGGGCGTGCGCCGTATTTTCGCCGAGATAGATACAAGGAACGAAAAGTCTGTAAATCTTGTAAAGCGGGCGGGTATGCGCCTTGAAGCAGAGCATAAGGAGCTTTTCCCGAGAAAGGAAGACAGCAGTGTGTATAATGATTTTTATATATACGCCATACTGAAAAGGGAATATAAATGACAGACGAGTATTTTAACGGCGAGTATATGGAATACGAGGGCTGCTACGGGGCAGAGCCTTCGGCAGATACCCGCAGGCGTTTAAAAAAAGCCCTGTGCCTTATCTTAGCAGGCATTATAATGACAGCTCTTTCGCTTATATATATTGTGCCGCAGATACAGCACAGTATAGATTACCCCGCATCTGTTGGCGGCAAGCTCTATGCTGCAATGGATAAGACGGGGAAGAAAGAAGAGGTCAAAAGAGAAGATATAAAGGACGGTATCGTAAGAATATATATCGCTGTGGAAAGAGACGAGAAATTCCGCAAAGTTTTTGTATACACCGATGACCCCGAAATAGCAGAGAGCTATTATAACGCCGACCAGGATGTTAAGGTGCTCTATGATCCCGATGACCCGGATGACTATATAGTGGTCGCCGAAAAAGGGTATAAGAAAGCCGGCAGCTATATTCTCCTCGGGGCAGGTCTTATATGCTTTGCAGCCGGTCTGATAAGCCTTGTGGTATTTAGAAAGCGTCAGCCTGTCGATGAGCTTGATGCACTTAACAAAGCCTATGACAAGGAATATGACAACGAATATCTATAACTGACAGAGGTAAACTCAATGGATATAAAGATAACCCCAAAAATGCTAAAGGGCACAGTAACAGCCCCGCCCTCGAAAAGTGTTGCCCACAGGCTGCTTATCTGTGCGGCGTTTGCAAAGGGCAAGAGCGTTATAAAAAACATAAGCTCATCAAAAGATATGCAGGCAACTATCGGCTGCCTGCGTGCGCTGGGGGCTGATATTGAGCTTAAAGGCGATACTGCCTTTATAAAAGGAATAGAGCAGCCTGCAAAGACAGCGACCCTTGATTGCTGTGAATCGGGCTCGACGCTGCGGTTTTTGATACCCGCAGCGTGCGCTCTCGGCACTGATGCCACCTTTGTGGGTGAGGGGCGGCTGCCCCAAAGACCCATAACCCCCTTTCTTGAAACGCTTCCACCGCACGGGGCAGAGTTTAAGTATGATAACACCATGCCCTTTACCGTGTCGGGCAAGCTAACGGCAGGGGTATATGAGATAAGGGGCGATGTTTCGTCGCAGTTTATAACAGGGCTGCTGCTGGCACTTCCTCTTTGCGAGGGCGACAGCGAGATAAGGATAACCACCGCCCTTGAATCAAAACCCTATATCGACATAACCATAGGCGCTATGAAGCAGTTCGGCGTTGAGGCAGAGCAAAAGGGCGATACCTTTATTATAAAGGGCGGGCAGAGCTATAAACCCCAAAGCCTGTCTGTAGAGGGCGACCACTCGCAGGCGGCGTTCTTTGAAACAGCCGATGCGCTGGGCGCTGATATAGAAATATTAGGCCTAAATGTAAATTCTTATCAGGGCGACAAAAAAATTATTGAAATTATCAGAGAAATAGTGTATAATAGTAATGATAGGCTTGCGCCCTTTGAGGTCGATGTGTCGGATATACCCGACCTTGTGCCGATTTTAGCGGTGCTGGCGAGCTTTTGCGAGGGCAGGTCACGCATTTATAATGCGGGCAGGCTCAGGATAAAGGAATGTGACAGGCTGCACGCTATGGCTGTGAGCCTTAACGCCTGCGGCGGCAGGGTCGAGGAAAAGCAGGAAGAGCTTATCATCGAGGGTGTGGGTTCGCTCTCGGGCGGCGAGGTGCCTGATTTTAACGACCACCGCATACCTATGGCTATGTCGATAGCCGCTATGAGGTGCAAAGCTCCGCTGATAATAAGGGGCGCACATTCGGTTGCAAAATCTTACCCCGATTACTGGCAGGTATATAAAAGCCTTGGCGGGGTGTATGAGGAGATTTAGCATATGGGCTTTTTATCAAAACTTTTCGGCTTCGGCGGCGAGCCTGAACATGATATGAGCGACCCGCCCGT
Source organism: Ruminococcus sp. (assembly GCA_017544125.1). Lineage (GTDB taxonomy): Bacteria > Bacillota > Clostridia > Oscillospirales > Ruminococcaceae > NK3A76. The sequence continues at coordinate 4,203 of JAFYET010000139.1, forward strand.
AAAGAACACATTATCACCCGGAATGCTGAGAACTGCAAGAGGCGAGGGCTATGACAAGGCTGCTACCTTTGCGGCACTTGATAAGCTGAGTGCCGAGATACAGCTTCTTGCCGAGGCTTTTGAGAAAAAGCAAAACGGCTTACCCTACACCATACCGCAGCCGCAGCAAACGCCCGAGATAGCGACCACCAAGCACGGCGGCTTTGATGCGCAGGACGTTAACGGCTATATAGCACAGCTTAACGAACAGATAGCAAGGCTCAGGCAAAGCCTGTGAACAAATGCATAATGCATAATGCATAATGCATAATGCATAATTGATGAATCCGCCATACGGCTGATGGATTTAAAAAGACGGGTCTGCAAAGAAAGCTACGTGTACTATTTATTTACTGCGGAGCTTTTTCATCGTGATAAAAAGCGGTGTTTAAATGCTATAAACATTAAAAAACATCGCCCGCAGGGCGATACCATAATTATGCATTATGAATTATGCATTATGCATTTATTTTTGAGGGGGACTAATAATGTCATCAACATGGAATCACAATATCAGCTTTTCGGTCTTTGGTGAGAGCCACGGACCTGCAATAGGCGTGTGCATGGATAATGTACCGCCCGGTGAAAGCATTGATATGGACAAGCTAATGGCATTTATGGCAAGAAGAGCGCCTAAGAAGGACAAGACCTCTACCCAGAGGCGGGAAAAGGATATGCCGCAGATAATGTCGGGCTTTTACAACGGCAAGACTACCGGCACACCTCTTTGTGCGCTGATACAGAATACCGACCAGCATTCGGGCGATTATTCAAACCTTTCACGCCTTGCAAGGCCGGGTCATGCCGACTACACGGGCGCTATGAGATACCGTGGCTTCAATGATGTAAGAGGCGGCGGGCATTTCTCGGGCAGGCTTACTGCACCGCTTTGCTTTGCGGGCGCAGTTGCAGGGCAGATACTTGAAAAGCGTGGCATCTACGTAGGCGCACACATAGCCGAGATACACGGCATCAAGGACAGGCGGCTCGACCCCATAAACACCACCAGAGACCAGATAATAGCACTCAGGGAAAAGGAATTCCCGACGCTTGACGATGCAAAGGGTGCAGGCATGAAGGCTGACATAGATAAGGCAAGAATGTGCCAGGACAGCGTGGGCGGCATAATCGAGTGCGTGGCTATAAACGTTCCCGCAGGCATAGGCTCGCCCATATTTGACGGGCTTGAAAACTCGATAGCACAGCTCATATTCGGCATACCCGCTGTTAAGGGTCTTGAATTCGGCGTGGGCTTCAATGCTGCAAATATGCTGGGCTCTGAGAACAATGACGAATTCTACGTTGACGAGAGAGGGCACGTTGTCACAAGGACAAACAACCACGGCGGAATCTTGGGGGGTATATCTTCGGGAATGCCCATAACACTCAGAGTGGCATTCAAGCCCACCCCCTCGATAGCAAGGCCGCAGGAGACTGTTGACTACTCAGCACTCAAAAACGAGACGCTGACCATAAAGGGCAGGCACGACCCCTGCGTTGTTCCGAGAGCTGTTCCCTGCGTTGAGGCGGCTGTGAACATAGCACTGCTTGACCATATGCTCGATTACCCGAATTTCTAAGAGGAGTGACACAGCTTGGATCACAATTTTGACAAGTATGTTGAGCCGAATATGCTGACGCTTAAGGACGTATATGAGGCAAAGATACTGCTTGCGTACTTTCTTTACCAGATAGACAGACCCTGCACCCCCATGCAGCTTATCGACATATGCGAGCAGTCGGGGGTAATGGACTATTTCCTCTACTCGGCAGCAATAACCGATATGCACAACAACGGTACCGTCGAGCTTGTGAACATTGACGGCGTAGAGCAGTATGTGCTGTCCGACAAGGGCAGGGCAGGGGCTGAGGATTTCAAGGCGATAGTCGCACCCAGCCTGAGAAAGAAGATATACGCCACAGGGCTGATGTTTTTTGCACGCCTTAAAAACGAGCGTGATGTGACATTTGAGGTGAGCGAGCACGGCAAGGGCTATCTTGTAAGGTGCATATGCCGTGACGGCGGCACTGTGCTTATGGACATATCGCTATATGCCCCGGACGAGGATCAGGCGGAATTTATCAAGGCAAAGATAGGTGCCAACCCCTCGGCGTTTTACTCGCAGGTGATGGATTACATCATCGACAATCAGGAATATCTGCCTGATGTGAGGGAATAACAGTATGCTTAAGAGGTAAGGTTTTCTTGCCTCTTTTGTTTTTTTACAAGATAACATTCTATGAATTGAGCAGGTCGGAATTTGTTTGGATTTTGGCGTTTTAGCGCAGTGAAAAGTGTTTTATACATAAGAATGCGACTTTTTGAAAGTATTTTGTGTAAAACATAGAAAGGCAAAAAAAGGCTTGACAAACGCACCGAAAGGTGGTAAAATAAACAAGTCGCCTGAGGAACGGGAGAGACGAGAGGAAAAAGAAATAAAAAAATATTTCAAAAACCTCTTGACAAACGTAAAAAAGTGTGATATAATAGATAAGCACTTTTGAGAAAAGGCGCAACGGTATCTTGAAAATTGAACAATAACGAGAAACACAAAACCCTTGTAAATTGCTTTGAGGAAACGAGAAGTAAACGTCAAGACAAGACGAAAAAACGAGAGTACACGACAGTGTAAAACTGAGATCATATTACTCTGGAA
>JAFYET010000140.1 GCA_017544125.1 Ruminococcus sp.
CAGCAGACGGCGCACTCGACCTGCCAAAGCCGGAAGACGTTACAATATTTGACGGCGAGTTTTTAAAGCTGCTATTGTTCTTCTCATTCTTCACGCTGTTTATGTCGGGGCTGAGCAGTGCGTTCTTTTACAGATACCGCTACACAAGCAGAAAAATGGTATACACAGGCGCAGGCTGCATTTTACTTGTTAGCATAGCCGTGTCAGGAGTTTTCATCGGCTCGGAAATTGTTACCCTTTCGTGGGGAATAGTTATACCTACAATAATCATCGCCCTGATAGTCTTCCCGTTAAGCGAGAAGTTCTCTGAGTTTTTCTATGACAAGTACAGAGGGTGAAGCGCAGTCGCTTTGCGCCTGCTAAAAGAATAAAGAATAAATAAAAATAAAGGTGTCCGCCTTGCGGCGGACGGATTTTGAAATGCTTTGCCCCCGGGGTAATATTTCCCCGAGGGCGGCTTTTGTTTATGTATGAAATCTCTTGTTCTATTTTATTACGACACCAGCGATGCGGCGGGTATCAGGGTATGAACGGCTTGATAGATACGCCCTGCAACATAGGGGTCGTTCATTGTATATAGGTGTATGCCCTCTGCGCCCTGGGTGATAAGGTCGGTTATCTGATCTATTGCGTAGGCGATACCCGCATCACGCAATGCAAGGGGGTTATGCTCAAACCTTTCAAGCATACGCATGAATTTCTTTGGCAGCTCAATGCCGCAAAGGCTCACCATACGCTCTATCTGCCTTTTGTTTGTAACGGGCATTATGCCTGCTTCTATGGGGGCTTCAATGCCTGCTATGGCTGTTCTCTCACGAAACTCATAGAAAAACCTGTTATCAAGGAAAAGCTGTGTTATAAGCTGGTCTGCCCCGCAATCCACCTTGTATTTAAGGCACTTTATATCGTCAGCACGGCTTTTGCTCTCGGGGTGTGCCTCGGGGTAGCAGGCAGCTAATATATTGAAGTCATAGTTTTCCTTTATAAAGGTTATCAGGTCACTTGCGTGGGCAAAGTCGCCTTTTGGCGCTTCACCCTGCGGTATATCACCACGCAGGGCAAGCACGTTTTCTATGCCCTTACTTTTCATGCGCTCAAGTATATCCCTCGCCTGCTCTTTTGTAAGCCCTATGCAGGGCAGGTGTGCAGCACTCTCGACACCGTAGCTGTATTTTATATCTGATGCTATCTTTATCGTCCTGCTGCCGTTTTTGCCGCCGCCTGCGCCGTAGGTGACGCTTATAAAATCGGGGCATATGCCCTTTAGCCCGTCGAGGGTGTCATATATCACACTCTCATCGGCATCGGGCTTGGGCGGGAATATCTCAAGTGAGAATACCGTTTTATGTCTGAAAAGCTCAGCTGTTTTCATCTCTTGCCTCCTTGGCTGCTGCGACTAAGTTTTTAAGGCTCGGCACGGTCTCCTCGGTGCCTCTTGTTTTAAGACCGCAATCGGGGTTTACCCACAGTTTGCCGGGTGCTATGCGGCTGCACATTTTTGCGATGGCTGCCTTTATCTCGTCCTTTGAGGGAACTCTCGGCGAGTGAATATCATACACACCGGGACCCACCTCTGTGCGGAAGTCATTTTCCTTTAACACATCAAGTATCGTCAGGTCTGAGCGTGATGCTTCAAAGGTTATAACGTCTGCGTCCATATCGTCTATGTCTTTGATGATGTCGGCAAACTCGCTGTAACACATATGGGTGTGTATCTGCGTATCTTCCTTTACACCGCTGTGAACATATCTGAATGCCGGTATCGCCCAGTCAAGATAATCTTCACGCCAGTCTGCCTTTCGCAGCGGCAGCTTTTCTCTGAGCGCTGCTTCGTCTACCTGTATGATGCTTATACCGTTTGCCTCTAAGTCAAGCACCTCCTCACGGATAGCCTGTGCTATCTGCAAAGCGCTCTCTTTAAGTGAAATATCCTCCCTCGGGAATGACCAGTTGAGTATGGTGACAGGGCCTGTGAGCATACCCTTCATGGGCTTTTTAGTCAGGCTCTGCGCATATGCCGACCACTTGACGGTCATAGGCTTTGCACGGGATATGTCGCCCCAGACAACAGGCGGCTTTACGCACCTTGTGCCGTATGACTGCACCCATGCTTTCTCGGTGAAGATATACCCCTCAAGGCACTCGCCGAAATACTCGACCATGTCATTTCTCTCATACTCGCCGTGAACGAGTACATCAAGACCTATCTCCTCCTGAAGTGCCACGCAATCAGCTATCCTGCCCTTTATGAACTGCTCATACTCATCATATGAAAGAGCGCCTGTGCGCAAGCCCTTTCTTGCAGCCTTTACGTCAGCCGTCTGCGGGAATGAGCCTATGGTCGTTGTCGGGAAGAGCGGCAACTTGAAGCGCTCTTTCTGCACCTTTTCACGCTGCGAAAACTCGGGCAGCCTTACAAAGTCTTTTTCGGTGAGCGATGCCACCTTTGCCCTTACCTTGTCATCACGCCCCGAACGCACCTCGCTGTGCAGGGCTTTGTTCTGCTTATACTCGGGTGTTTCTTTCGGGTCAGCAGATGCGGCTATCTTTGAAAGCTGTGAAATCTCTGTCAGCTTTTCCTTTGCAAAGGCAAAGTGCTTTTTGATATCATCAGAGAGCTTGCTCTCATTATCAAGCGTTACAGGAACGTGCAATAGCGAGCAGGAGGTGTTTATAACAATATCCTGCGCATGATTTTTCAGCTCATCAAGAATGTCAAGGGCTTTTTCATAGTCACAGCGCCAGATGTTCTTGCCGATTATAACGCCTGCAAAGAGCGTCTTGCCCTTGGGGAAGCCGTGCGCCTTTACAAGCTCCAGGGACTTTTTGCCCTCAACAAAATCAAGCCCTATGCCGTCAAAATCAAGCGCCGAAAGCTCATTGTAAACATCACGCACATCGCCGAAATATGTCTGCACAAGCACCTTTATGCCACCCTTTGCAGCAAGTATCTTCTCATACAATCTCTTGAAAAGGGCTATATCCTCACCCGTCATATCCATAACCAGCGACGGCTCATCAAACTGCACCCACTCAGCGCCGA
>JAFYET010000141.1 GCA_017544125.1 Ruminococcus sp.
AATACTATGTGGAACTTAATAAAGACTAACGACGATATAAACGAACTTATGGCGTGCTTCGGTGGCTTTGAAAACAGCTGTGTCTGCTCGGTGAAATACCGCTCGGGGGCGTATGTGGGGGCGGTGAGTGAGCATTTCATAAACGATGATATGTCGCTCTCTGTGATATTGCAGCGCAGGAGCAGGGGCTTCGTGCAGAGCTTTGAGCTGCTTTTCCGTGATATACGCCTGCTCAGGCTCGAGCCTATGAGCAAGGGTATGGAGTGCTATCTCACAAGCGCTACCCTCAGATTTACCGACACCGGCATCACCTTTTCCACCTGGGACGATTTCAACACCGTCAACGCCGATTCAGATATCCTGCTTATAACCGCCGCCTCCCTCCTCTGGCGTGATGTCAGCGAAACGGTGAACAGCACTGCGGTCTGATGCATAATGCTAAGCATAATTAAGAAGTCCGCCTGCGGCGGACGGATTTTAAAGTGTCATTACTGGAGGCGGCACACCAAAAAAGCTCTGCCGCACATACGGCAGAGCTTGATTTATTACTGTTCGTTTTTGAGGGAGTTGAGCAGACCGTTTGAGTTGATGATGTTTATCAGAAACTCGGGGAATGCTGTTCCCTGGTATGTCTCACCCTTGGTCTTGTTGGTGATAACACCCGTCTCGAAGTCTATCTCCACCTCGTCGCCTGCTTCGATGCTCTGCGCAGCCTCGGGGCACTCGATTATCGGCAGACCGATGTTTATCGCATTGCGGTAGAATATCCTCGCAAAGGTCTTTGCTATTACGCAGGATATGCCGCTTGCCTTGATGGCGATAGGTGCGTGCTCTCTTGACGAGCCGCAGCCGAAGTTTGACTCAGCGACCATTATGTCGCCCTCTTTGACATTCTTGACAAAGTCAATGTCTATATCCTCCATGCAGTGCTCAGCGAGCGCCTTATGGTCGGGGTTATTTAAGTATCTTGCGGGTATGATAACATCAGTATCCACGTTATCGCCGTACTTATGAACTTTTCCGCATACCTTCATAGTATTATTCTCCTTATTCTTATTTGATATTAAAGCACAACATAGTCAATGCACTTTCTGTCTGTGACTACGCTTCTTATAAATCCTGCGACCTCTAAGTGGTCGGGGTTCTTCTGATAGGCTGCAAGCGCCGCCTCATCGGTAAATGTGGCATCGAGCATCATGTCGGCATTTGAGCTGTCAAGATTGTCGATGTATACCTTTATTCTTTCAAGACCTTCTATCCTGCCCCTCAAGCGTTCAAGACCACGCTTTGACTTTATCAGCGCATTGGTCTTTTCCTGCTCGGTCAGGTCATCTCTTAGCGTCCAGATTATAACGTGTCTTACCATTTTACACGCCTTCTTCCATTATCTCCTGCGGCTGGGATATCTTACCCGTTACCGCAGATGCAGCTGCAACATAGGGTGATGCAAGGTAGACCTCGCTCTCGGGGTGACCCATACGTCCTACGAAGTTTCTGTTTGTTGTGGCTACTGCTCTCTCACCCTTTGCAAGTATGCCCATATGACCGCCGAGGCAGGGGCCGCAGGTGGGGGTGGACACAGCGCACCCTGCGTTTATGAATATCTCCAAAAGCCCCTCTTTCATAGCCTGTAAGTATACAGTCTGTGTTGCGGGTATAACTATGCACCTTACATTCTCGGCGATGTGTCTGTCCTTCAGTATCTCGGCAGCGGCTCTTATATCCTCTATCCTGCCGTTTGTGCATGAACCGATAACTACCTGATCAATTGCCACCTCGGGCATATCATCAAAGGTCTTAGCGTTTTCGGGCAGGTGCGGGAATGCAACTGTGGGCTTTATCTCGCTAAGGTCGATATCGTAAACTGCATCGTACTCTGCGTCATCGTCAGCCTCGAATACTGTGAACTCTCTGTCCACTCTGCCCGAGCAGTAAGCACGGGTAACATCGTCAACTGCGAATATACCGTTCTTAGCACCTGCTTCTATCGCCATGTTAGCGATACACAGCCTGTCCTCCATGGTGAGGTTTTTAAGCCCCTCGCCCGAGAACTCCATTGACTTGTAGAGTGCGCCGTCAACGCCTATCATGCCGATTATGTGGAGTATAACGTCCTTGGCTGCGCTGTACTTGGGCAGCTTGCCTGTGATGTTGAATTTTATAGCCGACGGCACCTTGAACCACGCCTTGCCGGTAGCCATGCCTGCGCACATATCGGTCGAGCCCACGCCAGTTGAGAATGCGCCAAGTGCGCCGTATGTACAGGTGTGCGAGTCAGCACCGATAACGCAGTCGCCCGGGGCAACAAGCCCTTTCTCGGGGAGCAGTGCGTGCTCTATGCCCATATCACCCACATCATAGAAATGCTTGATGCAGTAGCCCTTGCAGAAATCCCTGCACTGCTTTGCGTTCTCGGCAGATTTGATATCCTTGTTAGGTGTGAAGTGGTCCATGACCATTGTTACCTTCTGTGTATCAAACACGCTGTCAAAGCCTGCCTTATTAAATTCGTTGATAGCCACGGGCGATGTTACGTCATTGCCCAGCACGAGGTCGAGCTTTGCCATTATCAGCTGCCCTGCCTTTACCTCGTCAAGCCCTGCGTGTGCCGCCAGGACCTTCTGTGTCATTGTCATACCCAAAGTAAAACACTCCTATCCTTACTAATGCATAATTCATAATGCATAATGCATAATTATTGTATCGCCCTGCGGGCGATGATATGCCCATTCGGGCGCTCAGCAATGCATAGTTTCGCACAGCATTTTGCAATAACTCATAAGTGCTGATCAATAATCAGCGGCGCAGCCGCTTTTAAAACCGTCCTGCGCAGCAGGACACCTCAATTATGCATTATGAATTATGCATTATGCATTTAATCAGCATCGCTTTCCATACACAATTATTATACCATATTTCCAATGCAAGGTAAACAAATATTTTTGTATTATTTGTTAAGAATTATTCCTGCTTTTGTTAAGGCGAGGGCGCATTACAGCATTTTACTTGTATCACCCGTGCAAAAGTGCTGATAATAATACCAAACGCACGAAAGGAGAAATGAAAAATGTCACTTAAAAGCTCGCCCTTAGTCAAAGGCATATCAACAGGCATAACCGTCGGCACAGCGGCGTTTGTGCTCACAAGCAAGCTGAACAAAGGCAAGAAAAAGCTCAAAAGCGCCGCCGGCAGAGCCCTCGAAAGCCTTGCCGAAATGGTCGATGAGATAACTGACAGGCTGAGATGAAATAAGCTCCCCTTTGGGGAGCTTTTTTAGGTCAACAGTCAACTGTTATTTCTTGAGCTTCGGCTTGTCAAAAGACGGGTTGAAGGCGTAGAAATTCTTTTCGTCGAGCATATCGGTGATTATGCGCAGGCTCTCGCCGAAGCGCTGGTAGTGGACTATCTCACGCTCACGCAGGAATTTTATCGGCTCTCTCACATCAGGGTCATCTGCAAGGCGGAGAATGTTGTCATAGGTCAGTCTTGCTTTCTGCTCGGCGGCAAGGTCTTCATTAAGGTCAGCTATCACATCGCCCGTTGACTGGAAATAATCAGCCGAGAAGGGCACGCCCGCAGCCGATACGGGGTATATGCCCGTGGTGTGGTCGATAAAGTAAGCATCAAAGCCCTGCTCCTTTATCTGCTTCGGGGTCAGGTTTCGGGTCAGCTGGTAGATGATAGCCGATATCATCTCCATGTGCGAAAGCTCCTCTGTGCCGATGTCGGTAAGCATTGCCTGCACCTCTCTTGTGGGGGCGGCATAGCGCTGGCTGAGATACCGAAGCGCTGCCCCCGCCTCACCGTCGGGACCGCCCAGCTGGCTCATTATCAGCTTTGCAAGGGCAGGATCGGGGTCTTTGATATTGACGGGGTATTGCAGCCTTTTTTCGTAAGCAAACATCAGCCCTCACCCCTTTCATACTCACTCACCCATGGGAACGGCTCGCATACCCACTGCCATTTCTTATCGCTCTCATCAAGGGCATTCTCCATGCACAGAACGCCGAAGTTTTTTTCATACTCGGCTTTTGCCTTGTCAAGCGCCTGCTTTTGCTTTTTGAAGTAGGCAATGCCCTTTTCGCAGGTGGGGTGTGAATCGAGGTAGAGGTTAGCCTCGGTAAGTGCGAATGACAGCTGCTGTATTCTGAGCATTGCAGCCTGCCTTAGCTTTCTGTCATCTCTTTCCACAGCTGACCGCCTCCTCTCCTATAAACGGCTTGTCAAGGCAGGGAAAGATGGTGCCTCTGCTGAGCGCAACGTCATCTTCATACACCCTGCCCCATTTCTGAAACGGCACATATGCCATAGCATATGCAAGCCGCTCGGGCAGCACGTCAGAGCCTGTGTTTGTGACAATACACTCATCGCCCTCGCCCAATAGCTGCCCCAGCGTGCAGCTGTCAAACATATCCATAAATATATCAACTCCTTTTCGGTTTATGGTATATGCTATGCAGATGGCGGGCTTGGTGATAATCGAGGAAAACAAGGCGGTTTCAGTGAACTGTTAAATGAAAAAAGCTCCCCTCGGGGAGCTTTTTAGACTATCTTTCATTCTTTATCATGACCCTGCTTGTAAGGTAGGTTATCACAAAATAGCCGCCGAAGATCAGCAGCACTATGCCGCCTGTGAGCAGAGTTGATGAGAGCATACTCGTAGTGCCCAGCTGGTCGAGGAAGAAGAATGCAAACTTCATACCGAATACCGAGTGAATGAGCGCCAGTATCAGCGGGAATGCAAAGAACAACGCCGTCTGTATAAACAGCGAGCCTGTGATGTCACGCTCGTCTGCGCCTATCTTTCTGAGCATATCGTATCTGCTAAGGCTGTCAGCACAATCAGAGAGTGAGCGAAGCGCAAGTATAGCGCCGCAGGTTATCAAAAATACTATGCCGATGTAAAGCCCAAGGAATGTCACCAGCGCCTTTGTGCCGATGTTAGCCTGCGCCAGCATCTGCCTTGTTATGCGGTATACTGTTGCGTATTCCTTTTCTATCTGCCCGTCCTCCGGCTCGTCATCGCCTATGAGGTTTTCGTGCAGGTCGTCGTTTGTGAGTATGTCGTCATACTCGGCTATCTTTTCCTTGTCGTCGGTGTTGTAGTTGGCTGTGAGTATATACTCTTTTGTGCAGTCAAGGTCAGCCGCACTGTCGGGTATAACTGTAATGCCGTAGTTGTAGGGTATGCTTGACAGCTCGACAGTACCCTCGATGCACTTATCATATTTAGGCTTCAGCTTATGCCCGAATACGGTTATCTCCTGCCCGTGTTCAAGGGGAATGTTTCTGAGATCTGTCTGCTGCTCTATATTGCAAAGCTCAAAATACTCATCATCAGCAAGGCTCTGCCCCGGCAGCCCGAAGAGCTTCATAAGTGCGTTGTAGTCGCTGAGTGATATTACGTTTTCGGTCATTTCGCCGTAGGCATCACCTAAGTATTCTATATCCTTGCTTTCACCTGTGGCTTTTACCACCTCATCAAGGTGCTGCCCGTAGTAGACCGATGCGGTGTAATCTGTGTCGCAAAGCATATGGCATATGCAGGAGCTTTCAAAGTATTTGTCAGGGTCGATGCCCGCTTCTCTCAGCTTTGCTTCGGCATCTATTGTCTGATATACACGCTCTTTGGTGCTCTTGTTGTACATAACAACGCCCATGCCTATCTGATAATCAGCAGGGCAGCATTTTTCAAGGTTCTCGTTCATCGAATTGCGTATGGTAAACGCCCCGCACAAAGAGCATATGGTCACAAACAGCATAAGGCATATAAGTGTCAGCGAGAATACCATTGTGCCCACCTTTGAGCTTAGCTGCCTGAATGTAAAGGCATTGAGCCCCCTGAAATAGAGCTTCTTTGATGACATGAATACCCTTAGCAGCATACCCGATACCGAGCGGAACAAAAAGTAAGTCGAAACACAGCCTATAACTATGAATATGAGTATGTCCTTAGGTTCAAGCCCCCTTGTGCGCCAGCCTACGAAGTAGTAAGCAAACGCCAGTGCAGCAGCTGATATCAAAAACATAACAGCGCATACCGCAGGGTTTGCAGCCCTGAGCTTTTCCGACCTCTTGCCTGCGTTCATAAGGTCAATGAGCTTTCTTTTGCCTATCATCACGGTGTTAAAGAACATCACCACAAAATACATCATGCCAAAGTATATCAGCGTCTTGATGATAGCGCCGCCCGATACGGTGAAGTGATACTTTGACATATCGGCTTCAAAAAGGCTTGCCACAAATGAGCTTGATATCTGCGAAAGCCCTATGCCTATCAGAAGTCCCACAAAAAGCGAGCCTGCGCCTATCACTAAAGTCTCGCAAAGCAGCAAAAGCGATATGCCGCCCTTGCTCATGCCAAGGGTGAGATATAAGGCAAACTCACGGTTTCGCCTTTTCATAAGAAAACGGCTTGCATACACTATCAGAAGCCCCAGCACAACAGCTACGAAAACGGAAGTTCCCGCAAGTATCTGGTTAAGTCTCTTTATCATATCTCTTGTGTCAGCGGTGACACGCAGGTATGAAGTCTGCGTCTCAATGGCGTTAAAAAGATAGAACACCGACACGCCGACTATCAGCGTGAAAAAGTATATGGCATAGTCACGCAGGCTCTGCCTGATGTTACGAAGTGTCAGCTTAAAGAGCATCGCTTAGGTCACCTCCGAGCAGGGTCACTACGTCGATTATCCTGTCAAAGAACTGCTTTCTTGTGTTGTCGCCCCTTGAAAGCTCGTTGAACACCTTGCCGTCCTTGATGAATATAACACGGCTCGCATAGCTTGCGGTAAAGCTGTCATGCGTTACCATAAGTATGGTAGCGCCGCACTCTTTGTTCAAGTAGCCAAAGCGCTCAAGCAGCAGCTTTGAGCTTTTTGAGTCAAGCGCACCGGTGGGCTCGTCTGCAAGTATCAGCTTTGGTGAAGTAACTATCGCCCTTGCAGATGCCACTCTCTGCTTCTGACCGCCCGACATCTGGTAGGGGTATTTTTGCAGCACATCTGTTATCTCCAGCTGGGCTGCGACTTCATTTATGCGCTCCTCTATCTGCGCTGCGGGTTCTTTTTTTATGCTAAGCGCAAGGGCTATGTTTTCATACGCCGTCAGCGTGTCGAGCAGGTTGAAATCCTGAAAAATAAAGCCCAGCTTGTCACGCCTGAATTTGTTGAGCTCCTTGCCTTTGAGGGCTGTAATATCCGTATCCTCGAGCATTATCTTTCCGGCGGTCACTCCGTCGATAGTGGATATCACGTTTAACAGCGTCGTCTTGCCGCTGCCCGATGCACCCATTATCGCCGTGAACTCACCGCTCTCAACTTTCAGCGAGATATCGTCTATCGCCTTGGTCAGGCTTGAACGGCTGCCGTAGTATTTTTCTATGTGCTCTATCTTCAAAAGCTCCATTTTGTCATCTTCCTTTCCTTTGTCTGTGACTTCATTATACCACAGCTTCCCGCCCTTGTCGAGCGTTTAATGTTACAAAGCATTACAATTTTGTAATGCCAAGCCGCCCTCTCACATAAAAATACCGCACATCGCTGTGCGGTATCTATCTTTGTTTATTCTTCCTGCTGCTGTTCTTCTTCATCTTCATCGCTTGCGATCACCTGCGCCACCGAATCCGATGATATCCTTATATCCATGTCAGCAATCTGCGATAAAGTATTGTCCTTCACCACGCCGTATGCACGGCTGCTGTGCAGGAATATGCCGTATCTGCCCATATCTGAAATGGTGTTGCCCGAGATGTTTTTAACAGATGATGTGTTGTTTAAAACTATCCCGCTGCCCTCGGTGCTGCTCACTTTGTTGCCGCTTATGTCGCCGCTGACAGATGAATTCTGGTTTATGTAGATGCCGCTGCCACCAAAGCCCGAAAGCTCGTTGTCTGTGATGCTTGCAGCCTTGCATTTAGTGTTCAGCACTATGCCCTGCTCGGTGCAGCTCTTTATCACATTGCCGGTAACATTGCCTGCCGATGCGCTGTCGTAAAGGTATATGCCGTGCTTTTTGCATGAGCTTATGGTGTTGCCCTTGACGCTGCCTGCTGCCGAGTCTGTCATAATAAATATGCCGTTTCTCATAAAGCCGCTTATCTTGTTGTTCTCTATCTTTACACTCCTGCACCCGCTTGAAAGGAATATGCCGTCATACTTTTGCTTGTAGCTGTCCTTGGCGCTTACGGCTTTCTGGGTTATGGTGTTGCCCGTGCAGGTGATGTTTCTTGCATCGTCTATGAATATGCCGTAGCCTGCGGTGGTTATCCTGTTGTTTTTGACCGTCACGCCGCTGATGTAGTAGTTTTTCTTGGGTATGGTCTTGTTGTCGCCGCCCTTGCAGGCCTTGTCAACATTCAGCCCGTGAACTCTTATGCCCTGTATCCTGTCGCAGTCCTTTGAATAGACTATGGTCATGGTGTTGTCGGCTATCACGCTGTTGACGTTGTATACTATGCTCTTTTTGTAAGCCTTCTTGCCGTCAAACACGGTGGTGTACATCGAGTCTATCTTGCTGCCTGAGCCTGCAAACTTGGCATTCTCAAAAAGTATGCCGCCGCCTGCGTTCACTATCTTGTTTCTTGCTATGGTGCAGTTGGTGTAGTTGAGGGCTATTATAGCCTCCTCCTGCAAATTGGTGAATGTGTTGTCGGTTATCTTTATCTTGTCGTGGTAAGCCCCTACAAGCTGTGAGTGTGTGCCCACCCCTCGTGAAACGTTTGTGAACTTGCAGTTTGTTATCTCAATGTTCTTGCTGGGCGTGCCGTCAAGGTAGCAGCACTTGTATGCCTTGCTGCTGCACGGAATGTCTATCTGTATGCACTCATAATGCCCCTTGCCTAAATAGTTTATGGGCTTGAAGTCCCTGAAGGTGCATTTTCTTATGTAAAGCCCGTTTATCGCCGCAGTTTCTACCTGGTGGCAGGCGTAGTTGCCGCCCTTTATCGTCATGCCCTCCAATGTCACATTCTTTGCGTGGGCAAGACGGAATGGCGTCGCCTTGTTCTTGTTGTTGCCTACCCATGTGCCGCCCTTTATCTTGACGTTCACGCAGGAGGTGTAGCCCTTTGCCTTCTTGCTTGAATTGAATTCATCAACGCCCTTGTATTTGCCGTTTGTGCCGAGTATCAGCAGGTTGTGGAAGGTCTTGTCGCTTTTGAGCGTGCAGCCTGTCACATCAAGGGTGGTGTTTGAAAACATATGCAGCGTCCTATCCAGCACATAAGTGCCCTTAGGCACCTTGACGGTGTATATGGTCTTTTCCTTCGCCGCCTTTTTTGAGGCTTTGAGCAGCGCATCATCAAGCGCCTTGCCTATCTTCGCCCCGTCCTTGACTTTGAGCTTTATTACTTTTGATTTCGATGCTGCCTGTGCGGTCATCACCGTGCTTATGGGCAGCGTGTCTGTCACCTGCGGTGCTGCCGCCGCTATCATCGCCGAGGCTATGAGAACACAGCCCGTGCGTTTAAATATGTTCCATTTCATTTCTGTCACCCGCTTTAAGTGCATATTTCACAAATTTATTAACAATATTATAACACATTATATTCAAAAAATCAATAGGCAATTGAGCCAAATATGCTACAATGTTTTTGACAGTTAACAAAATGGAAGGAGGCTATCTCTATGAAAGACGAATTCGGCGGCTATTATTTCAAAGCTCAGGACAGCGGCAAGACACTTGCCGTCATAGTCGCATTTCACCGCTCAAAGGGCTGCGAGAGCGCATCTGTGCAGATCATAAGCGATGACGGCGTGTGGGCTGCAAACTACCCCGAGGGCGGCTACCGAAAGAGCAGGAAAGGCTTTCGCATAGCCCTTGATAAAAACATCTTCACCGAAAAGGGTATGCGCCTTGATATCGACCGTGACGGGCTGCGGGTCACAGGCAGGCTGCGCTTCGGTGAGCTTACCCCCATAAGGTATGACATCATGGGGCCTTTCACCGCCGTGCCTTTTATGGAGTGCAGGCATACGGTAGTCAGTATGCGCCACAGCGTTGACGGCTGCATCTGCATAAACGGCGAGAGGTACGCTTTCAAAAATGCCCTCGGCTATATCGAGGGCGACAGGGGCTATTCCTTCCCGAGTGTCTATGCCTGGACGCAGTGCCTGTTTGAGGGCGGCTCGCTTATGCTGAGCGTGGCGGATATACCCATAGGGCATATTCATTTTACCGGCATTATCGGCGTGGTGTATCTTGACGGCAAAGAGCACCGCATAGCCACCTATTTAGGCGCAAGACCGGTGAGCATAAAAGGCGGCAGGGTCGTTGTCAGGCAGGGGAAATATACGCTCACCGCACAGCTGATCGAAAAGCACCCCCACCCCCTCGCAGCCCCCGTTGCAGGCGAAATGCGCCGCACCATACACGAAAGCGCCTCATGCACTGCAAGCTACAAGCTGACAAAGGGCGGCAAAACACTTCTTGACATCACCAGCGACAGGGCTACCTTTGAATACGAATACCCCTATTAAATGCATAATGCATAATTCATAATGCATAATTATTGTATATTGTATTATCCGCTGTAGCGGATAATACGAAAGTTTCGCTTCGCAAAACTTTCCCTTGCGGGCGATATGATGCCCATTCGGGCGTGTTATCGTGCGTTAGCTGCTAAGGCTACAGTTTATAGAATTATCAATATCAAAGATAAACCCCGAGGAAATCAGTCGTTTTCTCGGGGTCAATTATTTAAATCCGTGCGGCGCAGCCGCACACCTTAATTATGCATTATGAATTATGCATTATGTATTAAAACTATGCATTATCAGAGAACAACTTCTTGCTGTAATGCTCCCGCTCCTCCTCCGTCTCGCAGGCACGGATGGGCTGACCGCCGTTTATGCGGAATATCATCGAATCAAGCGGCTCGGGGCGGTGGAAGAGATACCCCTGCGAAAGCTCGCAGCCTATCTCCAGCAGAAACTCTCTCTGCCCCTCTGTCTCCATGCCCTCTATCAGCGTGTGAACGCCCAGCTCCTTGGCAACGCCCACCATGGCTTTGAGTATGCGCCTGTTAGCGCCGTTTCTTATGTCAAGCCCCTTTAAAAGCTCCATGTCGAATTTGATAAGGTCAAACTCAAAGCGGCTGAATACATTGAGTGATGAATAGCCGCTGCCGAAGTCATCAAGCCACAGGTAGAAGCCGCTCTCACGCAGCTTTTGCAGCTGTGCGTGGAACTTCTCGGTGGCGGTGGCAATGTCCTGCTCGGTTATCTCAATTATGAGCAGCCTCTTGCCATTAGATGTCGGTACGCCGTGCTTTGTATACATATCCTCCAGCACTGCGGGAATGTCAACATAGTCAAAATCCTGCGCTGCGAAGTTTACCGACACGGGCATCAGCGGGAAGCCCGCTTTCTGCCTTGAAGGTATCTCCCTGCACACCTGCTCAACCATGTAAAGGTCGAGCTTGTAAAGCAGGTGGTATTTTTCAAGCACGGGTATGAATTCATCGGGCGTAATAATGCCACGCACGGGGTCTACCCAGCGGGCTAAAGCCTCAAAAGCCGATATCTTGCCCGTTTCCACCCTTGTTATGCCCTGGTAGAATACCTTTATCCAGCCGTTTTCAATGGCGTTGTCAAAGTTCTCGATTATGTAGCGCTGCTGCCAGTATTTGTCGTCAGCCTCGTATGAGAAGTAGCGGTATACTGCATTGAGGTCGCTGCCTATGCGCTTTAGGGCGTTCTTTGCGTGGTCGAGCGCCTCTGTCACCCGAAGCTCGCCCTCCAGCGGGCAGATGCCGTATTTGAGCCCCGTGGTGTTGCCCATAGCGCCCTGCTTTATGCCCTCGTTGACCCGCAGTATGCGGGCTGTCGTCTCCTCCTGCCCGTGGAATGCGTCAAGCACTATAAAGTGATCGTCAGCCCCACGCATTATAAGCGCCTGCGGGAACTCTTTCTTTATCATCTTAACTACCAGCTGCAAAAGCTCGTTGCCCGCCGCAAAGCCGTACTGGTTGTTGTAAAACTGCATCGAGTTTACATCTGTGAAAATAAGCACGGGTGTCTTGCCGCTGCTCTTTATCACACGCACCCTCTCGCCGCCGTATCTGTAAAGGTAGTTGAGGTTCGGCAGGTCTGTGAGCTTGTCGGTGTAGAAATAGTCTTTCTGCTGCTCGATATAGGTTCTTGTAAACACATCGACCTCGCACGGTACAGAGGTTATGTCAAAATACCCCACCTCAAGCAGCTCCGTACCGTCTGACATCGGCAGCCGCCTGCCTACCGAGTATATCAGCCTCTCATCGCCGTCAAAGGTCAGCCTGCTGCGGTATACGATGTTGTAATCATTCCTGCCCAGCACAAAGTCCTCCACCGCCTTTGTGACCTTGCCCACATCGTCGGGGTTGAGCCTTTCAAACATCGCACCCTGCAAATACTCGATGAGCTCATCATGCCCAAGCTCCATAAGCTCGCAGAAGCCGTCGCTCACCAGCAGCGGAACAGGCTTGCCGCCTTCCACCTGATAATACGCCAGAGGTATCTTTTGCCTCTCATATGCTTCCCTGCATTCGGGTAAAAACTCATACATCGCCCTGCACCTCACTTATACCAAAGGCTACACCGCAGTATCGAGGTATAGCCTTAACAAATTCATCTGCGCTTATTATATCACATCAGACAAATAATGTCAATATATGAAAAAGTTTCATTTTCTTAACCGGCATTCGCCCCCTCCGCAGGGGCGTGTAAACAAAAACACCGCACGCTTTCCTTCGTGCGGTGTTTAATTCACATCGTCATTTTGCCTGTGGGGGGAGAAATGTCTCTCCTCATCTCGGGCTGCTGCCTTTCGGCCGCCATAGGTTCGGTCTGTGCCGCTCTTGCGGCGCTTAATTCTCTTACTGCCTTGAGCATTCTTTCTACGCTGCTTTCAGGGGCTCTCGGCACGTTCTGCCCAAGCACTCTGAGTGCGGCATCTATAGTTCTTTCGTTCATGATAGTCTCACTTTCCTGCATATATTGCACTTTCGGTTTGTTTTCGTTTTCGGTTTGATTTAAGGCTCAGCCGCCTCCGGAGCTTTGGGCTTTGCCTTGTTTTCTTGCGCTTTCATAAGTAATACCCCCGAAACCTTTGACCGGGTGCATAAAATACACGAAAATTTTCGTACATTTTCTTGTTTTTATATCTATCTTATATGCAATATTTTGTTTTATGATATAATTTATTCTACATCATATATTTTACATCATAAATAGCACAGGTATAAAGCGAAACTGTAAAATAATTGTTAAATCTTATTCCAAAAGTTTGCGCCGCACACATTATAAAACAAATGTTCTACGTGGAACATTCTTCCCGTGCGGCGTATACTGTGTTATTTTCCCTTGGCGCTCTGCTTGCATTCATAGCTGCGCTCTTCAAGCACCTCGTTTGCGGCGGTGCGGTCGATTATGGCTTTTATCAGCGTGTCGAGCGAGCTGCCCTCGGTGTAGTCGGCAGGTGCAAAGTAGCGTATGCGGTTCTCGCAAAACATTCTGCATACCTTTGATGTGTCCTGCGTTTCGTTATTGTAAACGCCGATAGAATGCCCGCCGTAGGAGTTTACCAGCTTCATGCAGGGAATGTCGGTGTCGCTGTCGCCGATGTATACCATGTTGCGAAAAGGCACTCTTATGTCCTCGGGTGCGAAATACTCATTCACCCCGAAGTCATTCACATCGAGCACCCCCTTGCTTATTCGGAAGAGGAACTGGGTCTTGTTGGTGTAGTTTATCACCTGCGCAGGCCATACGGGCACATCCTTGTCATCAAACATAAACGAGCTTGCGTATATCTTCTCAAACGCCCCTGCCTTTGCAACAGATGTGCCCTCTATCATCTCCTTTAAGCCTGATGAGATGATGTAATGCTCGACTATAACGCCACGGCTCATGCCGTATTCACGCACCCGCTCGAACCACCCCTCCACCCCGGGGAAGAGTGTTACCCTTGCGCCGTAGTCACGCAGGCTCTTTCGGGTAAGCAGTATGCGCCCTCTTGCTTCGCTGACCATTTTGTACATATAGGCAAGGTTTGAGTCCATTTCGTTTGCTTCGGCAAGGTCGTTACATTCCTTCCAGAATGAGGGTATGTCCCCGTCATATACCTCCTGAATATACCCCTGCGCCTGCATATCATCAGGCGAGAGCGTCTTGTCAAAATCATAGCACACCGCCAGCACCGGCAGCCTGCCCTTTACCCTTCTCTCCGAAGCCATAGCTTATCCCTCCGTAAATGTATTTTTTATGATTATAGCATACTTTTTGTGTTTTTTCAACCGCAAAAGCGCAAAAAGAGGCACCGTTTTTTTAAACGATACCTCTTTGTTATTATTCTTGCGTCAGCGCTTAACCCATTACCTTGCCTGCCGGCTTTATCTCAGTTGTCTTGTCAGCAGCCTGCTGCTTTTCGATAGCTTCGATGTGGGTCTTTTCCTTGTTATATGCCTTTGCTATCTCAATTGTGTTATTCGCAGTTGCCATGAACAAGAATTTCTCGAAATTCTTGGGCTTTGCAAGTGCCTTATCCATAAGGTTCTTCAGCGCCTTGCTGTTTTTGATCTCCTCGGTCTTCTTTTCAACCTCTTCAAGCACGCCCCTGTCACGCAGGTTCTTCTTATCATCACGGGTCACAATTGTAGAAGCTATGATATCGGCGATGTTATCCCTTATCTGCTCACATATCTGCTTGCTTTTCGGGTCATTAGACTCTACGAGCTTGGCTATATATTCATGATCGAACTTGTCGTTGTCTGAAGGTTTTGTGCCTACGAGCTTCCTTATATTATCCTGTGCGATCTTGTTGTGGTCCATAAGTGCCCGGTTGCGCTCGATAATGTCCTTTTTCTCCTTGATGACCTTCTCTGTGACCTTTATCTTCTTCTCTATTATATCTTCAAAGCCTGTGGCTGCCTCGTCTAAGCCCATTACTGCCTTGACACGCTTTCTGGCGTTCTTGTTTGTTATCTCATCGGGGTTCTCTGCCCACTGGCCTGCTCTCTTGTCGGTCTTCTTATGGTTGTAGTAGCGCTCATTAGTCTCGTGCATCTCCTCAAGATGTGCCTTTACGGTCATGAGCTTTTGCAGGTATTCTTCATAGGCGGTGACATCTGTATTGTGTATCACTTGGGGGGCAAAGTTTTTATTCTCAAGCCTATACATTGCCTTAAGATGTATAAGCACCTTATCGGCTGCTTCCCCCGAACGGTCATACTGGTCGCTGCCACGCCCGAAGAGCTTGCCGCTTGTGTGTGCATCAATAGCGGTCTTGAGCTTCTCAAATGCAGCCATTTCCTTCTGCACGCTGTCTGCCTTATTCTCCTCGGGGACAACGTTCTGTGCCTGCTCGCTCATGCGGGGCTCGTCGATAGCATTTATATCAATTACCTTATCGTCATTCTGAATATTCTCAGGCTGCTTCTGCTCTTCCTGCTTCTGCTCGGGCTGTGCCTTATTCTCCTCCTTCTTCCCGGGCTCGGCATTCTTGCCTGCCTGCTTTGCGAGAAGGTATTCATTGTACTTCTTCTTATGTGCGTCGATATCTATCTCAGCATCAAAGCATCTGTTCATAAGCTCGATGAATGCGAAGTAGTTCTCCATATTCTGACCGAACGCCTGATCCTGCTGATCATTGCCGATCCACATAAGCATATTAAAGTTATTGCCTTCGAGCATTTTATTGAAGAATGCGACAGTTTTCTCAACCGACTCATTCCAGCTGTTCTTGAAGTCATCATCGACTGCCTTCCTGGGCTTTGAACCCACACTTACCAGGTCCATAGCCAGCGTGTTGAATGTCTCGCTGAAATTAAAAACATCATCACGCATAGCTGTTGCTTTTTCAAAGCCGAGCTTATTTATATTACTGATGACCCAGTTCTGAGCATTTGCAGCGTTATTAGACAGCACCGATAAGCCGTCGCTGAACTGATTAAATGTATCGCTCTGCTCCTGTGTAAGTCCTGTTCCTGCTGTTCTTCTTATAAATTCATCGTATTTGATAGGCATAATTTTTTCCTCCTTATTTATGTGACCTTTCCGGTCTTCTGTAAATAATACCCCCGAAATGGTCATATGGGTGCAGGAGGCGGCAGATTTTTTTTTGCTCTGCAAAAAAATAAATGCATAATGCATAATTCATAATGCATAATTAAGGTGTCGCCCTTACGGGCGACGGATTTTAAAAATCCGTTCCTAACGAAATCGCCTAAATAAGCAAAATCGCTTCCCAAACAGCCCGATATGGTCGGTATCAACTGCGTTGATATCACTGTCGGCGCAGCCGCTCCTCAATTATGCTTAGCGTTTTCCGCTGAAAGCGGATAATGCGTGCATTTTTGCATTATGCATTGATAACCTCCCGTCTGCCTCACGCAAAAAACACAGCACTTCCCGTCCGAGCGGGTCGTGCTGTGTCTCCCCTATAGAAAGTAAGATAATTGTCAGTCGTCGTACTTTGCAAGTATCCTTTCAGGCTCTTTGAGTATCGACATTGCGGTGCTGAGGGCATCGCTTACGTCCTCGTACTTAAACTCGGAGGATACCTCCTTGGCGTGGTCAAGGGCTGCCCTGCCTATCTCTGTCTGATAGCGGCAGATAGATTCAAGCTGCTTTACCGCCTTTGTTTCCAGGTCCTGATAAACGAGCTTGATGTCGTTAACTATGTTTATTCTGATATCGTCATAGTTTTCAAGGGCTATGTCGATGATGTCAGTGGTCTGCTTTTTCTTCTTGAGTATCTGCGAGAATGATGTCATGGTGGCAGGCGGGAATGTCTCGCTGGTGCCGAAGAGCTTAACGCCCATTACAGAGCGGGTAACGTTCTTGTTCATGCTCATCATTATCCTGTCAACGCTGGTTGACTGGGTGACTTCCGAAAGGTCGGCAATGCC
>JAFYET010000142.1 GCA_017544125.1 Ruminococcus sp.
GTCATCTCGCTTATCACACTTAAGTATACACAGTCAAACAGCGTTTGCTATGTAAAGAACGGCCAGGCTATCGGTATTGGCGCAGGTCAGCAGTCAAGAGTTCACTGCACAAGGCTTGCAGGCAGCAAGGCTGATAATTGGTGGTTAAGACAGCACCCCAAGGTTATGGGCTTACAGTTTGTTGACAACATCAGAAGACCTGACAGAGACAATACTATCGACGTTTACATCTCCGATGAATACGAAGATGTTCTCAGAGACGGCGAGTGGCAAAGGCTCTTCAAGGTCAAGCCCGATGTTCTCACAAAGGAAGAGAAGCAGGAATGGCTCGCAAAGAACACAGATGTTGCACTGGGTTCAGATGCATTCTTCCCCTTCGGTGATAATATCGAGAGAGCTAAAAAGTCCGGCGTTAAGTACATAGCTGAGCCCGGCGGTTCTATCAGAGACGATAATGTTATAGACACCTGCAATAAATACGGTATGGCTATGGCATTTACCGGAATGAGACTTTTCCACCACTAATATTTACAAAACCGTTAAAATAATAAATTTATTATTGACAATTGCCGAAAAATATATTATTATATATAGGTAGGCTTTTTACAAATCAAAAGGAAATAAAGGAGTAAAAACAATGAAGAAATTATTAGCATCACTTTTAGCCATGTCTATGGTATTTGCATTCACAGCTTGCTCACTCACAGGTGACGATGATGATGACAGCTCAAAGAAGAAGAGCAAGAACAGTTCATCTTCTTCCGTAGTTGATGATTCTGACAAGGATAGCGAGGCTGACGATTCAAGCAAGGCTGACGACGCTTCCTCTGAGGCTGATGCAGACAGCACAGCTGATGAATCAAGCGAGGCAGACGATGATTCCTCCGAAGAAGCTCCTGCTGTAGTAGTTGATGACAGCAGCGAGGCTGACGCTTCATCAGACAATGCAGCTGCTACTGGCGACGGCTATGCAATAGATGTTGACGCTGCTGCATGGAAAGATATTTCCTCAACAGTTTCCGGTGTTAACGCTGCATATTCTTATATAGGCGATACATCCGATCCTTACCTTGCAACTGCTAACTTCAACATTATCGCACAGGGTGGCGCAGGCACTGCCAAGGTAACAGATTTCGTTGATGTTATCAAGAAGCAGTACGAGGCTATGGGCTATGAAATAACAAACAGCGAGCAGATAACCTTCAACGGTTACGATGCATACAAGGTTGAGACAACTGTAACACAGAGCGGTCTTACAATGAAGATGAACCAGGTTGTAATCATCAACAACGGCACAGCTTACATCATAAGCTACGGTTCTGAGTCCTCTGTATTTGACAAGATCAAGCCTGAATTTGAAAAGGTTCTCGGCACCTTTAAGCTCTCATAATCGAATAATTCACAGTTACCCTGTCATATGGCAGGGTAACATTATAATAGGATAATTTAAGCTATAACGAAAAGAGGAATAGTATGGATATATTAGTTGTCGGCGGCGGCGGAAGAGAGCACGCCATAATCATGAAGCTCGCAGAGTCCCCTAAGGTAGACAAGCTCTACTGTACACCTGGTAACGGTGGTATAAGCAAATATGCTCAGTGTTTCAGCGTTGGGGCTACCGATATAGAGGGCGTAGTCAAGCTCTCTAAAGAGCTTAAGCCTGATATGGTAGTAGTTGCGCCCGATGACCCGCTGGTACTGGGCATGGTAGATGCACTGCAGGCCGAGGGCTTCAAGACCTTCGGTCCTAAAAAGGACGCTGCAATAATCGAGGGCTCTAAGGTCTTCTCCAAAGAGCTTATGAAGAAATACAAGATACCCACCGCAAAGTATGAGGTTTTCTCAGACAGCGAGAGCGCTATAGCATACGTTAAAAAGCAGAACACCTACCCTACTGTTATAAAAGCTGACGGTCTTGCACTCGGTAAGGGCGTTATACTTGCGCAGAGCGAGGAAGAGGCTGTTGAGGCTATAAAATCCATGATAGACGGCAAGCAGTTCGGTGACAGCAGCTCAACTGTTGTTATCGAAGAGTTCCTGACAGGTCCCGAGGTATCGGTGCTATCATTCACCGACGGCAAGACGGTCGTTCCTATGATATCATCTATGGATCACAAGAGAGCGCTTGACAATGACGAAGGTCTTAACACAGGCGGCATGGGAACAGTGGCTCCCAACCCATACTACACCGAGGATATTGCCAAAGAGTGCATGGAGAAGATATTCCTCCCTACCATAAATGCTATGAACAAAGAGGGCAGAACGTTTGAGGGCTGCCTGTACTTCGGTCTTATGCTTACCCCCAAGGGACCTAAGGTCATAGAATACAACTGCCGTTTCGGCGACCCCGAAACACAGGTAGTGCTGCCTATGCTGGACAGCGACCTTGCAGAGATATTTGAAGCAATATACGACCACAAGCTTGCAGACCTTGACATCAAGTGGAAATCGGGCTACTGCACCTGCGTTGTTATGGCAAGCGGCGGCTACCCCGTCAAGTACGAAAAGGGCATTGAAATAAGCGGTCTTGATGATAAAGGGCAGGTCGAGGGTGCATTTGTTTACCACGCAGGCACTAAGCTCGATGGCAGCAAGTTCCTTACCAACGGCGGGCGTGTTCTTGGCGTTACCTGCAATGCTCTTACCCTTCAGGGAACTCTTGACAAGTCATATGCAGCAGTTAAAAAGATATCCTGGAAGGACGAGCACCACAGAACCGACATTGGCGGACGTGCGCTCAAAGCACTTCACAGCGACCCGCTTGATCTTGAATACAAGCAGGATATGGAAGACTACATCGAAGAAAACGGCGTATATTTAAGACAATAAGCAACAACACCCGAGAGCGTAAGCCCTCGGGTGTTTTACTATCACTTATATAATCTGTAAGAGTTAAAGGTGACTATTGTATCAGGTTTTTGCTCGGAGATAGGAGCCTTTCGTGTTGCAACGAGCTTGAAGCCGTTTTTGAGTATGACCTTGTTGCTTGCGATGTTATCATCAACAGCCTCGATGACCAGCGTGTCAAAGCCGTTTTGAAACAACTCATCAACAACAGCCTCAAGCGCCTCGGACATATAGCCTTTGCCCCAGTATGCCCTGCCGGAGCAATAGCCGATTACAGGCGCACCATGGTGAAAGCCTACAACATCAATTATGCCGATAAGCTCACAGGTTTCCTTTATCTCGATGCCCCAGCGGTAGCAATCCGATTTTCTGTACTCTTTCAGGATATACGCAACATAATCATTTGTCTGACAGATATCTGTATGAGCATTCCAGGTGACAAATCTTGTAACCTCGGGGTCACTTGCCCAGCAGCTGAATATACGCTCTGCATCATCTTCGGTTATGTGTCTTAGCTTTAGCCGCTGTGTTTCAAGCTCCCTCATAGGAACACTCCTTATACATTAAATCTGAAAAGAACGATGTCTCCATCCTGCATAACATAGTCCTTACCTTCAAGGCGGACAAGCCCCTTTTCCTTTGCGCCGTTCATGCTGCCGCACGCCATAAGGTCATCAAAAGACACTACCTCGGCACGGATAAAGCCCTTTTCAAAGTCGGTATGTATCTTACCTGCCGCCTGGGGTGCTTTTGTACCCTTGGTTATAGTCCACGCCCTTACTTCGGGCTCACCTGCTGTAAGGAATGATATAAGCCCAAGAAGCGCATAGCCCTCCTTGATTATCCTGTTAAGACCTGATTGTTCAAGACCTAAGTCAGAAAGGAACATTTCCTTGTCTTCATCGCCCATATCGGATATCTCAGCCTCTATCTGAGCGCATATTGGCAGAACAGCCGAGCCCTCAGCAGCAGCTATCTCACAGACCTTTTTATAGTTTACATTTGTATCAATGTTATTCCTGAAATCATCTTCAGAAAGGTTTGCGGCATATATAACAGGCTTTAATGAAAGCAGAGGTGTTTCTTTGAGCGCTTCCCTTTCTTCATCGGTCATTTCAAAGCCACGGGCAGCCTTGCCTTCTTCAAGGTGCGCTTTGAGCCTTTCAAGAAAATCAACTATCGGCGCTAAAGACTTGTCGCCCTTCATAGCTTTCTTTGTTCTGTCAAGCTTACGCTCGATAAGCTCAACATCGGCAAATACAAGCTCGAGGTCAATAGTCTCAATATCTCTTGCAGGGTTTATCGAGCCGTCAACATGGATAATGTTGTCATCCTCAAAGCATCTGACAACGTGAACTATCGCATCTACCTCACGAATATTTGCAAGGAACTTATTGCCAAGACCCTCGCCCTTTGATGCGCCCTTTACAAGACCTGCAATATCAACAAATTCAAGCGTTGCAGGGGTGAATTTTACAGGGTGATACATATCAGCCAGCTTATCAAGCCTCTCATCAGGCACCGACACGATGCCTACGTTGGGCTCAATTGTACAAAACGGATAGTTTGCCGATTCTGCACCTGCGTTTGTAAGTGCATTAAAAAGTGTGCTCTTCCCGACATTGGGAAGACCTACCATACCTAATTTCATAAATTGGTTATTCCTTCCTGATCATATTTCTTCCGAGCTGTCATCGCAGTCGATGCCGCAGATGTCATCATCATCGTCATTATCGCCCATAATGTGATTATTGTTGCCGATGCTCACGCCATTTTTTACGGGCGAGAATACAAAGCCCACGATTATCCCCAGCAGGAACATTGCAAAGCACTGCCAAAAATAAGAAACGGTTATCTTTTCTTTAACTTCAATTCTATTCTCTTCCATTTCCAAAACTCCTTTACTCAATAGATTTTAATGATTCAACTTCGTCGATGCGCCTTATCTTAAAGTGCATCAGAATATTTATAAGCACTGCGAAAACAATAGTTATCACAGCAGAAAAAACATATGAATACCACACAAGTGAACGGTTGAACATTACTATATCCACCTCTGAGGTTATCACGACAAAGTGGTGAAGTACAGCACCGAGCCCGAAGCCTGCCAGAATACCAAGCAGCGTTCCTACTATATTCTCACGGTAGATATATGCGCTCGTCTCGGTATCGTAGAATCCGAGCACTTTGAGAGTTGCAAGCTCACGCCGCCGCTCAGTAATGTTGATGTTTGCAAGATTATACAGCACAACACCGGCAAGAAAGCCCGCACAAACTATAAGCATAATCACAACAGCATCAAGCGAGGAAAGCGAGTCAATAAACCCTTCCGATGAATCATTTTTAAGCGATACACCGAGGAAGTGTTTATCCTTTATAAGCTCTGTTTTAAGCTCTTCAAGGTCACAACCCTCTGCCGACTTGAAAAATGCCATATTATACTCGGGCATAAAGCCATAGGTGCTCTCAAAATACGCAGGAGTGATATAAACATAGTGCAGGATATAGTTTTTCATTATGCCGCCGACCTTAAGCCGCTTTCTTCCAAGCTCGGTAATGTTTATATCAATATCATCGCCTATCTTAATATCAAGCAGCTGGCTGAGCTTTTCAGTTATTATGACTTCATCATCACTAAGCTCGAGCTTTTTGCCCTTATAAGACATCTCAACAAAGCTGCCAAACTTTGACGGCTCGCTTACTATAACAAGATCAGCCGTATGTATCATTCCATCCTTGTCATTGCACTGTGACATATACTTGCGTGATTCTATCGTTGTATCTATCTGCTTATACTCACTGAGTGCCTGCTTTGTCTGCTCAGGGGTAAAGCCCTTAGTAGTATCATACGCAATCACCCCGTCATAATACCAAATACTACTGAATTGCAAAGTCGCCATCGAGCTGATAGAATACTTAAGCCCGAAGCCCGTCATTATCAGTGCAGCACAGCCCGCTACACCGACTATGGTCATTATAAAGCGCTTTTTATACCTGAGAAGATTTCTTACCGTGACCTTTGAAAGAAAGCCGAGCTTGTTCCATATAAACGGCAGCTTTTCAAATATAACACGCCTGCCTGCCGGCGGTGCTTTCGGGCGCATAAGCTCGGAGGGCTGTGAGCGAAGCGACACCCAGCAAGCCCAAATGACCGAAACAGCAACACACCCAAGCGAAACAGCCACACAGTATATGCAGTAATCGAGCTTGAACGGTGTATCTATGTTCGGTATATTATACAGCATTTTATAGCATTGATAGATTATCTTCGGGAATACCTGCATACCTATCGCTGTGCCTGCCACAGAGCCTATAAGCGCTGCACTAAGCCCATAGAAAAGGAACTTAAAGCTGACCGCAAGCCCCGAATATCCAAGTGCTTTATATGTGCCAATAAGCATACGCTCATCATCGACCATACGGGTCATAGTTGTCAGACACACAAGCGCTGCAACAATAATAAAGAATACGGGGAATACCTTTGACAGCTTATCTATCTTCTGGCTGTCGCCATAAAAAGAGCTGTAATCTTCACTTGAATCAAAGCGGTCAAACTCATATATCACAGGCTCACCGACATCAGTGAGTTTGTTTCTGTATTCCTCAGCCTGCTCTCTGAGAGCAGCCGCCTGCTTTTGGTATTCGGCTATCTTTTCCTTATCACCCGAAAGAATATCATTGACTATAGTCAACTTCATTTGGGTCTGTGCCTTCTCAGCAGAAAGAAGCATTGAGTTCTTCCCCTGCTCATCAGCATATGCTATATCCGCTTCAAGCTGAGTTATACTCTTTTCATACTCATCGCTCATCTTTTCAAGCTGAGCCTCAGGCAAAGTTAGTGCCGTTTCCAAAAGCGCTGCATTCTTTTCAAGAATAGAAATATCACGCTCGCCTCTTGACTTTAAAACCTCATAGCGCTCGTTAACACTCTTTTTAAAAGCCTCATATGCGTGCTGTTTTTTCTCTTTTACAGCGTTTTTGTATTCATCGGAGAAAGGCTCCATATCTTTAAGCCCTTCAAGGCTTATAAAAATCTCGGTATAATAGTCAGACACAAAATCCGTCTCAGGTACCATAATGTAGCTGAGCACCTCACCGCTGCCGACATCTGTTGCATCACGGTCATAACCTATATACAAAGGCGATGTGATTATACCTACTATCTCATATGTATCCGTCTTGAAAGTAGACAAAATATCCTCATTCTCATAAGCCGATTCAAGCCTGAGAGTATTCCCAACTACAAATGTTGTCGGAGAGGATAGCTTTCTTTCAACCACACATTCCCCTGACTTTTGCGGCAAACGCCCTTCGAGTACGACAGGCGAATTAAGATAATTCTTGCTGTCAGGCTTTATGGTGTTGCTGTATGACATGACCTTAAGCACGCAGCTTTTGTTATTATAGGTGTAGAAAACATCTTTGGCATATCCCGGGGCAGCACCGCTGACACCCTCAGCCTTGCGCACCGCCTCAACATCCTCACTCTTGATGCCGATAGAGGACATAAGGCGGTAATCCATAAGGTGGTTTTCAGCAAAGTATTCCTTTGCGCTGTCTACCATATCAGGCATAGTCGCCTTGATACCCGAAAAAAAGCCGCAGCCGAGCGCAACTATCAGCATTATTGAAAAATATCTGCCAAGAGATTTGCGTATCTCTCTGAATACATCACGATACCTTGCACTCTGCATCTGAAACCTCAATCAAATTGATCAATCACCGAACATTTCCTTTGAAAGCTTGCCGAGTATCTCGATACCCTTTACGATGTTCTCATCAGTCGGGGTCGAGAAATTGAGCCTGAACGAGCGTGTCTCGTCAGATTCATTGATATAGAAAGCTGTTCCCGGAACGATAGCTATCTTATACTCCTTAACAGCCTTTGTGCAGAAATCAAGCATCTGCTGTGTTGTAACACCCTCGGGGAGCGTACACCAGATGAAAAGCCCGCCCTGAGGCTTGGTATATTCTATCTTTGATGAGAAATTCTTGGCTATCTCATCGAGCATAAGATTGGTCTTTCTCTCATATACTTTATGTAGCTTCTCGATATGCTCGTCAAGGTCGTATTTCTTCAAGAACCTGTAGGCTATCATCTGCGACCACATGGTGGTGTGTACATCAGCCACCTGCTTGCAGACAACTATCTTCTGTACAATTTCCTTATGAGCGCATACATAGCCAACTCTAATACCTGGCGAAAGTATCTTTGAGAATGTTCCCGAATAGATAACGCTTCCCTCAGTATCAAGTGTCTTGATGCTCTTTATATCCTCACCGGCAAAGCGAAGATCACCGTAGGGGTTATCCTCTAATATAACAGCGCCGTATTTTTTGCAAAGCTCAAATGCCGCCTTTCTCTTTTCCCATGACATAGTATTGCCTGTGGGGTTCTGGAAATTGGGGATAAGATATACGAGCTTGACATTGCCCTTTTTGAGTTTTTCTTCAAGCTCGGCAATATGGATGCCATCACTTTCAAGAGTAACGCCCTGAAGATCAACATTATATGATTTGAATGCGTTGAGCGAGCCTATAAAGCTGGGCTTCTCAGCAAGAAGCACATCACCCTCATTGCAGAGCACCTTTGCGGAAAGCTCATTAGCCTGCTGTGCGCCGCTTGTGATTATTACCTCGTCGTATTCAGGGTTATATACGCCCTTTTTAGTAAGTATCTTCTTTACCTCGTCACGAAGCGGGGTATAACCCTCGGTAACGCCATACTGGAAAACGATGCGAGGCTCCTCTGCTATAAGCTCTTTGGATATCTCCTCAAGCTCCTTGACGGGAAGTGCATCAGGTGCAGGTGAGCCTGCCGCAAATGATATTACAGCAGGGTCAGCCGAATGCTTAAGTATCTCTCTTATGGCAGATGCCTGAAGATGTGATACCTTTTCGGAAAACTTAAACTCCATAAAAAAACAGTCCTTTCAGTATTAAATCATACATATTTATTATATCATAATAAAGCGGATTTTTCAAGTGCTAAGGCTCAAAAAATCCACAAATGCCATTTATTCCGCTTAACACTTATTCGCTCTTGCAAATCACTCTCAGATGTGCTATAATAAAGCTATATAATAATGATCAAGGGGTGGTCTTATGGCACATCGAGGGTTCTATGCTGAGTTTAGTTCGGATAAATCGGCAGAAAAGGCAATAATACTTACTACGATATCGGCGATACTTGCTATTTTCTTTGACGGCAAGCGCAAAAAGCCGTCAAAAAGGAAGAATTTCATTCAGAGAACAACTAAAAACTACAAGCTGGCAAATGACGGTGTGACCGCATACTCTGTCCACAGAAAGAAAAAACAGATAGTCAAAGAAGAGGGCATAAGGCTTGAAAAGTCTGAGCCTATAGATATCACGCTTTAAGAGGCGATAAATATGACTGAATATTTTAAACGCTACAGGGCTTTTATTGCCAGGGCTTTGGAAGATGACGGCACTGATCTTGAAACGCTGCTAAAGATCCACAAGACCAAGATAGTATTTTTTCAGCACGAGCGGCTGATACATCTAATAGTTATGTGCCTGTTTGCCATAGTGACCTGTGGAACGATAATCTGCATAGCTGTCACGGGCAAGATAGCACTTATACCCCTTGCTGTGCTGCTTCTTGTTCTGCTTATACCCTATATAAAGCATTATTATTTCCTTGAAAACCAGACCCAGGCGCTTTATAAGGACTATGACAAGATAGTGCAGAAGCTGACATCATTTGATGAAATTAATTAGGTGATATTATGGATATACAATACAGACTGCTTAACGAAAATGACCTTGACCTGTTTATCAACATGAGGATAAACCAGCTTCGTGAAGAAGGCGCTAAGGAGGATATTGACCTTACCCCCGCTCTTTATGACTATTATACAAGACACCTTGCTGATGACACCTTTGTATCGTGGCTTGCTGTAGATAACGGCAGGGTCATAGCCACCAGCGGAATGTCAATAGTTGAGAAGCCGCCCTATTTCGGCTGCCCAACCGGCAGGATAGGGCTTTTATCAAGTATGTTCACCGATAAGGATTACCGCAGAATGGGTATCGCAAAAGAACTGCTTTCACGAGTGGTCAACGAAGCCAAGCTCAGAGGCTGCGGCACTGTGCAGATAACAGCATCGGATATGGGCGTGTTGCTTTATACAGATTTCGGCTTTGTGAAAAACGGCAATTTCATGCAGTATAAACTCTAACAGATGATCGGGTAGACAATATGGAAGAATCTAAATACAAAAAGCAAATATGGAAGCCGAGCGTTATAACCTCCCCCGTTCCGCCTGTTCTTGTGACCTGCGGCAGCGGTGAAAGCATTAACGTATTCACCGTAGCGTGGACAGGTACGCTCAACACCCAGCCGCCAATGACATATATCTCGGTAAGACCCGAGAGGTTTTCGTATGAGCTTATAAAGCAAAGCGGCGAGTTTGTTATAAACCTGACTACTGAGGAGCTTGTAAAGGCAACTGACTTCTGCGGTGTGAGAAGCGGCAGGAATACTGATAAGTTTGAAAAAATGGGGCTTATAACCCAGCCTGCATCACAGGTAAGCTCCCCTATCATCGCTCAGTCACCCGTAAATATCGAATGCAGGGTGCGTCAGATAATGCCCCTCGGCTCACATGATATGTTTATCGCAGATATCGTGGCACTTGATGTTTCGGAAGAGTATATCGACCCAAATGGCAGGCTGTGCCTTGAAAAGGCAGGGCTGCTCGCCTATGCACACGGCGACTATTTCGGCCTTGGCAAAAGGCTTGGCAGCTTTGGTTACTCTGTACGGAAAAAGAAGAAAAAGCACAAAAACAACTCAGGGAGAAACAGCAGATGAAAAAGCTCTTGATATATTCGGCAGCACTGGCAGCAGGCGCTGTATTATCGCAACGAAAGGCTTATGCATGGTTTGGCAATACTCATAAGGATATTCTTGAAAAAGCCCTGCATACTCTCAAAGCGCAGGACGACAAGTCATATTATAATTTCTATATCGACTATAAGAATATAATGCTAAAAGGCTGCACCGAGCCCGATAATAAAGGCGATACCGACAAGGGCAGCGGTCTGCATTACTACTGTGCAGCCAGTAAAAAGGGCAAAGAGCTTGAACCGACCGCAGGTTATTTCAAAAACAGGCACAGGCGATTTAACAGAAGCGCACGAACCATGCTTGAAGAGAACTACACCATGGCTCTGTCACTTTACAAAAGCGGTGAGGAAAAAGCGGCCATGCACCAGCTTGGCAGGGCGCTGCATTTTATACAGGATATTGGCTGCACCGTACACTCCTCGGGGATAATGTATTCGGGCAGAAAGAACAACCCGCACAGAGCATATGAAAAGCTCGCTCAGACAAAGTTTTCACAGATAGATGCCCCACACACCATAAATAAGCAGATCAAAAAAGCCTGTGAGATAAGCCTTGAACAGGCTGCAAACAGGCTGGCTATGTATTCTTCAAAATATGTGCCTGATATACTGACGGTTGACCCAGAAGTGCTTGAAAAGGTGTGTGTGACCACTATCCCGGTTGCTGCACAGTATACTGCCTGCCTGATGATAAGGTTTTATAACGATATATACTCAAACAACGGCAACTATCTTCTTGATGGAAAAGAATACACATTCAAGAACGAAAGGACGCTCGGTCTTCTTACCGTAACGCCCAAGGGGCTTATCCTTGATGAAGCTATGTCAGGTAAGCATCAGCGGCTGACAGTAGTGCTGAAATCAGACGGCTCTGTCGCTCTGAAAGACAGGTCAAAAGGCTATGTCGGCAAAAAGTGCAAAGGCTACACTGATTACAACAGTAAGGACAGTGCCATAGGCTTCAGAATAGCCGCCCTCGGCAACAGGCGGTTCAGGATAACGCTTCAGGCAACAAAAAACAAAAAGGTGCTGACAGCCAACAATAACGGCGAGCTTCGCATTCGCAGGTTTGACCCGAATGATAAAGGCGCCGTCTGGATAATAAGCTAAAAATATAGACCCCCGACGGAACGAATAAACCGTCGGGGGTCATATATTCATGATCATCTTGTTTCACAGATGAGCTTGATCGCTGTTCTGTCCTCTCCGTCGATCTGAACACTTGCAAAAGCCGGCAGACAAACCATGTCGATACCCACAGGGGTAAGATAGCCCCTTGCAATAGCGACCGCCTTAATAGCCTGATTGGCGGCACCTGCACCGACTGCCTGAACTTCAACAGAGCCGCTTTCACGTACAACTGCCGAAATAGCTCCCGCAACCATGTTCGGAACACTTCTGGATGAAACCTTTAATACTTCCACAAAGAATACCTCCCATATTTTGCTATATACTTATTATACAACAAATAATTTACAATTTCAATACATATAAAAAAATTTGTGTATTATCGCTCAATTATTCTTGTAATTTTGTTAGCTTTGCCATTATGCTCATCAAAATCAACAACAACGCCGTTGATAAAGCAGGGGTTTTCGCTCTCCTCAAACCTTACAGGGGCATGATACTTTATCTTTTCAATAGCAAGCTCGCTTTTAACGCCGAGAACCGAAAGCTCAGCACCCGTCATTCCTGCATCGGTTATATAAGCTGTACCCTTTGGCAGAATTATCTCATCAGCCGTCTGAACATGGGTGTGAGTGCCGAGAACAGCTGTAACACGCCCGTCAAGGTAAAAGCCCATAGCCTTTTTTTCGGCTGTCGCCTCAGCGTGAAAATCAACGATTATATTCTTTGTAGATATCCCCTCGAGGATACTGTCAATGCAGTAGAATGGGTTATCTATCGGCTCCATATACGCCGTACCCATAAGATTTATAACTGCGACCTGACAAAAGCCCAAGTCAAGAGTAGTAACTCCATGCCCCAATACCCCTTGCGGATAGTTGGCAGGACGAAGAAGCGTCTCGTTCTCGTCATAGAGTGATAATGATTCCTTCCTCTTGAAGCAATGATTACCGGTAGTGATAACATCAGCACCAAGACTGACAAGTCTCTGATAGGAATAAGGGGTTAGCCCGTTGCCAAGAGCTGAGTTTTCGCCGTTTATCACCACAAGAGAGATATCATATTTCTTTTTAAGGGAATACATCCTCTTTTCCAGAAAATCACAGCTCTTATCCCCTACTACATCGCCTATAAATAGCAGCTTCATATAATTCCTTTCCATTAAAAAACAGGAGAGAGCAGCTCTCTCCTGTTAGTGTTTTATTCTCCCGTCTCTTCTTCGTTGGTATCAGCAGCAGAGGTATCATCCTCATCAGCCGAATCATCTTTTGAATGAGCCTTTTTGATCTCTTCCATCTCAACGATCGGGATCTCTATGGTATCATTGGGGTCAACACGCTTCTCGTCTTCCTCAGCTTTAACCTCAGCCTTTTTGAGCTCGCCTTTCATAAGCATATCAAAGGTCTCGCCGTCTATCTTCTCATTCTCGATAAGATACTGAGCAAGCTCATGGAGCTTGTCGATATGCTCTCTGAGTATGCTCTCGCAAGTCTCAAAGGAGTTTTCGATAATATTCCTGATCT
The DNA here is from genome assembly GCA_017544125.1 of Ruminococcus sp. GTDB lineage: Bacteria > Bacillota > Clostridia > Oscillospirales > Ruminococcaceae > NK3A76. The sequence continues at coordinate 13,374 of JAFYET010000142.1, forward strand.
CATGGTCAATCTCGGAAGCAACAGCATCGGAATAGCTCGGTGTCGAGTTATAATCTCTGCCGAGGAATACCTGACTGTCATCATGCCCGTATACAACAGGGCCGAGATTATCGCTGAAGCCATATCTTGTGACCATTTTCCTTGCAGTTGATGTTGCTCTTTCCAGGTCATTAGATGCGCCTGTTGAGATATCATCAAGGATTATCTTCTCAGCAACACGCCCGCCAAGGAGAACTATGATGCTCTCAGCCATCTGCTTTTTGCTGACATAGCTCTGATCCTTCTCGGGTCTGCCCATTGTAAAGCCGCCTGCCTGACCTCTCGGGATAATGGTGACATAATGCACTTTATCCTGTGTGGGGCAATAGTAGTGGCAAAGCGCATGACCGCTCTCGTGGTACGCTGTGAGCTTCTTTTCCTCGTCGGTAACAAGCCTTGATTTCTTCTCGGGGCCCATTACCACCTTAAGTGAAGCCTCTTCTATATCGTATTTGGTTATAGCCTTAAGGTTTTTCCTTGCAGCAAGGAGCGATGCCTCGTTTACAAGGTTTTCAAGGTCAGCACCTGTAAAGCCGACTGTTGTCTTTGCGATAGTTGAAAGGTCAACATCAGGAGCAAGGGGCTTGTTCCTTGTGTGAACCTTGAGTATCTCCTCTCTTCCCTTTACATCAGGAAGACCAACAAGTATCTGCCTGTCAAAACGACCCGGACGAAGCAGCGCAGGGTCAAGAATATCACGCCTGTTTGTTGCTGCCATGACTATTACAGAATCATTTGCCGTAAAGCCGTCCATTTCAACGAGCAGCTGGTTAAGTGTCTGCTCACGCTCATCATGACCGCCGCCGAGACCTGCGCCTCTCTGTCTGCCGACAGCATCTATCTCATCTATGAATACGATAGAAGGCGAGCTCTTTTTAGCCTGCTCGAAAAGGTCTCTTACACGTGAAGCGCCGACACCGACGAACATTTCAACGAAATCAGAACCGGATATTGAGAAAAACGGTACATTTGCCTCACCAGCAACAGCTCTTGCAAGCAGCGTCTTACCTGTTCCGGGAGGGCCCATCAGCAGAACGCCCTTGGGGATGCGGGCACCGAGTTCGTTATATTTCTTATTGTTCTTGAGGAAGTCAACGACCTCCTGGAGCTCTTCCTTCTCCTCGTCGCAGCCTGCAAC